>JBGSTE010000101.1:0-4658 GCA_041736655.1 Phycisphaeraceae bacterium
CTGGGCCAGGGCGATGGCGGCGACCACCGCCCGGCGCTGGACAGCCTGCTCACGCACCTGAGCGAACAACTGCCCGCCATCGATCAGGCCCTGACCGCACGCTATCTCGTGCACATCGAGTTGCCCAAGCTGTTCACCGCGATCGAACAAACACTGGCGGATGAGCGTGATCTCGAGCAGGGAGGCCCGCAATGAGCAGCCTCCAGTACAAGGTCCAGCACACCACGCGTTTTTCGTACCCGATCCCCGTGTCGGTCTGTCACAACGTGCTGTGTCTGACGCCACGCTCGGGCCCGCTGCTGACGATCACGCATACTGCGCTGACCATCACGCCAAGGCCGACGGTCATCAGCGAACGCGTCGACAGCTTCGGCAACATCACGCACGCCTTCTCGATCGAAGAGGCTCATAGTGAGTTGCAGGTCCAGGCCGACGCGCTGGTGCGTGTTCATGCTCGGCCGACGAGCCCCTGGCCCGGGCCGGCGTGGGAGAGCGTTGCCCAGCGCGTTGTCGAGCAGACCGACGCGGGCTGGCTCTCGGCTTATCCGTACCTCTATGACTCGCCTTTAGCGCTGCGATCGCGTGATGCGCGCGAGTATGCCCAGCCGATCTTCACGCCCGGCCGACCGATCCTCGATGCGGCCTTGGAACTCACCAGGCAGATCAAGGCCCAGTTCGCGTACCTGCCCGGCTCGACACACGTGGGCACGACCAGCAGCGAAGCCTTCGCCAACCGCCGAGGCGTCTGTCAGGATTTCGCACACGTTCAGATCGCCATGCTCCGATCGCTGGGCCTGCCCGTCCGCTATGTCTCGGGCTACCTCCGCACCATCCCGCCGATCGGTCAGCCCCGACTCATCGGCGTCGATCAGTCCCACGCCTGGGTCAGCCTCTACGCCGGCCACGCTATCGGCTGGGTCGATCTGGACCCGACCAACGCCATGGCCTGCGGCACCGAGCACATCCCCCTGGCCATCGGCCGCGACTACAGCGACGTCGCACCCATCCGCGGCGCCTTCCTCGGCGGTGGCGACAGCCACCTGAGCGTCACTGTCGATGTCGACCTCATCAACGACAAGCCACGCGCATGAATACGCAATGAAGAAGCCGGCATTGATTAAGAGCAAAGCTCATGATCGATTCAGCGTTGAGACTTTAAAGTCCGCCAACTGAAGTCCGCCAACCGAAGTCCGCCAACCGCCAACGGACATACCCCAAGTGAAGTCCGCCAATCTACGTGACAGGCGTAGCGCCCGCCGGGGCCAGCACTTTGACCTGGACCTCCGCCACCGCGAGGCGTTCGCACAAGACGCGCATGCGACGGATCGGCCACCAGTCGTAGAGGAAAATCTGTATCGGCCGCCACATCGCCACCCAGCCGCCGATGATCAGGCTCTCGTGCAGGATGTTCAGCCACGCGCTGTCACTCACCCGCCCAAGCAGGTGCGCCCCGCCGACCGACACGCCCAGACACACCAGCCCGACCGCCAGGCTCATCCGGCCGACCGACAGCAGTTGCCGAAGCTGACGCGCCAGCACCTGCGAGCGATAAGCAAAATAATGCTGGATCGCTTCCTGGATCGACTGTGAATCATGATGATCGCCCGACGGCTGGCTGAGTGTGATGATCAGACGCAGCGGAAGATGCGTGGGGTGCTCCAGCGCCCAGCCGGTGATGAACTCCTCGGCCCGATCATCCAGGTCGCGATCGGGGAACGGCGTCGGGTCCATCGAATTAAAAAGCTGCTGAATCTCACGCAGATGAATGAGGATGTCCGCGTGGTCGCCATCGGCATCGGGTGTAGGCGGTGTCCTGCCCATCATTTGTATCTCTTCGACCCGCATTTGATTGTACCTGTCTTCGCGGATTGCACGGATCGAGCGATCGCAATGCCTGCGCTAGGGCCAGCAAATGCCCGTTTTTCTGATCGATCCCCGCCGTGCCCGATATACTGTCTTCACCTGATTTCGCTTTCGAAGGTGCTGAGCATGTTCAAACGGCATTTCATTGCAACTTGCGTATGTCTCGCACAGGCCGTGGTGTTGACTGGCTGCGCGGATCAGACCAGCCCTGTTGAGGAGGCCAGCCCGGCGCCTGCAATCACCTCGGCCGTGGCTTACAAGCCCCAGCCGGTGGACTTTGCCCGTCAGATTCTGCCGATCCTTTCGGACAAGTGTTTTGCCTGTCACGGCCCGGACACCCGCAAGGCGGACCTGCTTCGGCTGGACAGCTTCGAACACGCGACGCGCGACCTGGGCGGCTACCGGGCGATCAACCCCGATGACTTGTCCAAGAGCGAGTTGATCCTGCGCGTGCATGACGAGCTGGACCCGATGCCGCCGAAGAAGGCGGACAAGCAGTTGACCGACGAAGAGCGCGAGCTCCTGACGCGCTGGATCAACGAGGGCGGCGCGTACGCGAAGCACTGGGCCTTTGTCCCGCCGACCAAGCGGCTGCCTCAAGACGTGACGGGTTCGGCCGCGATTGATCACGAGATCGGCGAACAGCTCAAGGAACGGCAGATCGGCTTCGCACCCGAGGCGGACCGCGCGACCCTCGCGCGTCGCGTCTCGCTGGTCTTGACCGGCCTGCCGCTGGAGCCTGCGACGCTCGAGGCCTACCTCAAGGACACCAAGCCCGGCGCGTACGACCGGCTGGTGGATCAACTGCTCGACAGCCCGCGCTACGGCGAGCACCAGGCGCGGTACTGGCTCGACGCGGTGCGCTACGGCGACACGCATGGCCTGCACTTGGACTCCAAGCGCGGCATCTACCCCTACCGCGACTGGGTCGTCCGCGCCTACAACGCCAACCTGCCCATGGACCAGTTCATCCTCTGGCAGCTCGCCGGTGACATGCTCGACAAGCCGACGCTGGATCAGCTCATCGCCACCGGCTTTGTGCGGATGAACCCCTCAACCGCCGAGGGCGGCGCGATCCCCGCGGAGTTCCAGGCCAAGAACAACTTCGACCGAGTCGAGACGATCGGCACAGCGTTGATGGGGATGTCGCTCATCTGCGCCCGCTGCCACACGCACAAGTACGACCCGATCACGCATACCGAATACTTCGAGATGCTGGCGTTTTTCAATTCCACGGCTGAGCAGCCGCTGGACGGTAACAAGTACGACTACGCCCCGGTGATCAAGGCGCCCGCTGACCAAGCGGCGTGGCGCCAGTGGCAGGCGCTAGAGCAAGAAGCGCGGCAACTCGTCGGGCAAGACACAGCCGACAACAACCCCGAAACGCTTATCAGCCAGGTTAAGACGATCGTGGATACACAAGGCGCAAACCCCGATGGCACGCCGACGGCTGCGCTCCTTTTGTATCAACGCATGAACGAAGCTCAGAAGGCCTTTACGACCACGCTCATCGCCAAGGAACTGCCCAGCCCGCGCGAGACGAAGGTGCTCGACCGCGGGGAGTACGACCTGGCGATCGGAGAGCCCTTGTCGCCGAGCGTCTTTGAGGTGATGGGCGAACTGCCGGCGGACATGCCGAACAATCGCCTGGGCCTGGCGCAGTGGTTGACGGCTCGCGAGCACCCGCTGACATCACGGGTCATGATCAACCGGGTCTGGCAGCGTGTCTTTGGTTACGGGCTGGTGCGAACGCCCGAGGAGTTCGGCCTGCAGGGTGAGCAGCCGACGCACCCGCAACTGCTGGACTACCTGGCGGTGGAGTTTCAAGACAGCGGCTGGGACCTCAAGCACATGCTTCGGCTGATGGTCACGAGCAGGACCTTCAAGCAGAGCTCGGTGCACCGCAAGGAAGTGGACGACCCGGAGAACAGGCTCTTTGCACGCGGGCCGGGACATCGGCTGGAGGCTGAGGAAATCCGCGATGTCGCGCTCTGGGCCAGCGGCCTCTTGCGTGAAGAGATGGGCGGCGAGGGCTTTAAGCCCTATCAACCCGCGGGGATGTGGGAAGCGCTCGCGCACCCGGCCTCGAACACCAAGCAGTACGTGCAGGACACCGGCGACAAGCAGTATCGCCGATCGTTGTACGTGTATTGGAAGCGAACCAGCCCGCACCCGATGATGACGCTCTTTGATGCGCCCAGCCGAGAGACGAGCTGTGTCCGCCGATCGCGTACGAATACCGCGTTGCAGTCGCTGGGCCTGTTGAACGAGATGCAGCGGACGGAGATGGCCCGCGTGCTTGCCGAGCGTTTGATCCTCTCGGAGAAGGACGACGCCCGCCGGCTCGAACGCTTGTTCACCATGCTCGCCAGCCGCGGGCCGAGCAAGACCGAGCGGGCGGCCTGCGGTGCGCTGTTGACGCAGATGAAGGCCCGTTACGCCGAGGCTGAAGCGGACGCGATGGCGCTCCTGTCCGTCGGCGACTACCCGCGTGATGAAAAGCTCAGCCCGGCCGAGCACGCCGCGTGGACGCAGGTGGTCGTCACGGTGCTCGCGTCGGATGTGGCGATCCGGCTGTACTGACACGGATTGTTGAGATTGATTGGGATAGACGAAAGCAGGCACACCATGACACACCACGACCCGATCCGCGAAGCCGACCTGCTCTGCACACGTCGGCAGTTCTTTGGCAGGACGGCGCTGGGCATCGGCACCGCCGCGCTGGCGGGCATGATGCTGCCGGACCTCTTGTCCGCCAACGACGTCACCGCCGGCATGCACCACCCGGCGACCGC
>JBGSTE010000517.1:0-2536 GCA_041736655.1 Phycisphaeraceae bacterium
GCCGTGCTGCGTGGCGTGTCTGTCGCCTCTGCGATCTGGTCAAACGTCAAACCGCCCCAGACCTTCATCACCAGCAGCTCGCGCTGGTCCAGGGGCAGGCGATCCATTGCATCACGCAACTGCTGCTCGCTCTCATCGCGCGCGGCCTCGTGCCAGGGCTCGGCTGGCTTGGCGTGGTCAACATCGTTGAGCGCCAACTCTCGCCGCTGCCGTCGGCTGTCGGTGCGGTGCTGGTCCAGCGCCGCGCTGCGCACCGCCCGGTACAGGTAGGCCGTCGGGTCTTCGACCGCGTGCCGCTGTTTCCAGAACCTGACAAACCCGTCGTGCATTGCGTCCTCAGCCTGAGCGACCGAGCCGGTCAGTTGCCTTGCGAACAGCAGGAGCGCCCGGCCGTGCCGGTCGTACCACGCCTGCCAGTCCGTGTCGGTGTGATCCATATCGCCAGTCTCACCTGTAAGACGCCGCCTGACGCATCCCATCCAATCACTCTCAATATTTTTCGCTCAGACGTATGTCATACTGGATAATCCCTTGGATTCTGCCGCGTCTATTGCATAGGCATGAACCTGACACTCTAACCGGGAATCAACCATGAATAAGAACGCTCTGCTGATGACCGCCATGGCCTGTCTGACCCTGATGTTTGTCGCCACCACCTGGTCGCCTGCTCAGAGCCGTCACCCCAACGACGGCATCGGACGCTACCAGTTCTCAAACTTCGGCTTTGGCTACCAGGGCAAACAAGAAGATAAGCAAGAGACAGGCGTCTGGGTCATCGATACCGTGACCAGCGACACCTGGTACTACACGGGCACGACGTGGCGTAATGCGGGCAAGGCGGACCGTTAAGTCGCGGTCTGAAAGCATCGCTACCATGCCGCCATGCCCGACTGGACCGACATCGCCGACGCCGACGAACTGCCTGATGGCGGGCGATTGTGCGTGAGCGTTCATCAACAAGCGCTGGTCGTGCTACGCGTGGGCGCTGAGGTCTACGCCATCGCCAACCAGTGCCCGCACGCCGGCCGACCGCTTGAAGAGGGCGAGGTCCGCGGGCTGACGATCACCTGCCCGTATCACGGCTACCTCTACCACCTCAAGACCGGCAAGAACCTTGACTACGGCGACATCGAGCCGCCCTTGCCAACCTACCCCGCACGCATCGACCGGGGCAAGGTGCAGGTGGCGCTATCAACCCCAGACGACCTTTAACATCTCGTCTCGTTAGCCGTCGCCTGCAAGGCGACGCGAGAGAAACGGAAGTTGACGTATAGTTGTGGCTACGCTCACGTCGCCTTGCAGGCGACGGCTAACAAACTGTTGATCTCGTTCATACGCCTGACTTTTTCATCCATGACAAACTCACTCCAACCGCTCCTGGACCACCTCGCCGCCGACCACGACAACGCCGTCGCGCGGATGTGCGATCTGCTTTCGATCCCCAGCGTCAGCACCGACCCGGCCTATGCCGAGGAGGTCAAACGCGCCGCGGCGTGGATCGCCTCCGATGTGAAGTCGCTGGGCTTTGACACCCGCGTCATCGCCGCCGGCGGACACCCCGTCGTCGTCGCCCGTACAACCGACGCCATGGTTCAACGCGCCGATGCGCCGCGCGTCCTCTTCTACGGCCACTACGACGTCCAGCCGCCGGACCCGCTGGACCTCTGGACCACGCCGGCGTTCTCCCCCACGATCCGTGATGGCAAGGTCTACGCGCGCGGCTCGGCCGACGACAAGGGGCAGGTCATGTGCTTCATCGAAGCCCTGCGCGCCTACCGCACCAATGGCCGAAAGCTCCCCTGCCACGTCACGCTGCTGATCGAAGGCGAAGAAGAATGCGGCAGCGTCACCCTGCCCAACGTGATGGCACAGCATGCAGACCTGCTCCAGGCGGACCTGTGCGTCATCAGCGACACGAGCATGTGGGAAGGCAAGAACGGCCCGACGCCGGCGATCACCTACGCCCTGCGCGGGCTGGTCTACTTCGATGTCAAACTCTTTGGCCCCTCGCGCGACCTGCACTCAGGCGTCTACGGCGGAACCCTGGCCAACCCCGCGACACTCCTGACCCGCGTCCTGGGCAAACTCTTTGATGACAACAACCGTATCACGCTCCCGGGCTTTTACGACGACGTGGCAGCATTATCCGATCCGGACCGCAAGGCGTGGGACAAGCTGGGCTTCGATGAGTCGCAGTTCCTGGGCGATGTGGGCGCGACACCCTTTGGCGAAAAAGGCCTGAGCACGCTCGAACGCCGCTGGGCCCGGCCGTGCTGCGATATCAACGGGCTCTACGGCGGATACATGGGCGAAGGGGCCAAGACCGTCATCCCCGCCTTCGCCGGCGCCAAGGTCAGCTTCCGCATCCCCGCCAACATGAACCCCCGGAAGTTGGCCGAGGCCTTTGAAAAGTGGATCACGAGTCATGACGTGGGCAACTGCCGATGGAAGATCACGCGCCACGGCGAGGCCTACCCCGTCGCCACGCCCACCGACAGCAAGTGGGTCGCCGCCGCATCCCGCGCGATTCAAAGCG
>JBGSTE010000157.1:0-4289 GCA_041736655.1 Phycisphaeraceae bacterium
AAGGAAGCGGAAGCGGCCTGGTCGCTTGAACGACCAGGCCGAGCGGGAAACAAGTTGGGGATTAAAGGAACGACCCCGAGCCGGCCTGATCGTTCTTATCCAACGTGATGTTCAGGCCCAGGCCCTTGATCTCGTTGCACAGCACGTCGAACGCGACGGGCATGCCGGCCTCGAGGGTGTTCTGGCCCTTGACCATCGACTCGTAGATCTTCGTGCGACCTTCGACGTCGTCGGACTTGACGGTCAGGAGTTCCTGGAGGATGTACGCCGCGCCGTAGGCCTCGAGCGCCCACACTTCCATCTCGCCAAAGCGCTGGCCGCCGGTACGGGCCTTACCACCGAGCGGCTGCTGGGTAATGAGCGAGTACGGGCCGGTGGCGCGGGCGTGGATCTTGTCGTCGACCAGGTGGTGCAGCTTGATGATGTACATGAAGCCGACGGTGGTCTTCTGGTCAAACTTCTCGCCGGTGCGTCCGTCGTAGAGGTGGACCTTACCGCCGCGGGGCATCTTGGCGAGCAGTTCGCGCGGGCCGTGAGCGCCCTTGGTCTCGGCCATGCGCTTGTCGACGTAGGCGTTGGCCTCGGCGATGGCGTCGTGGATCTCGTCCTCGGTAGCGCCGTCGAACACCGGGGTGATCGCCTGGAAGCCGAGCACCTTGGCCGCCCACCCGAGGTGGACTTCAAGGATCTGCCCGACGTTCATGCGTGAGGGCACGCCCAGCGGGTTGAGCAGCACGTCGACGGGCGTACCGTCCTCGAGGAACGGCATGTCCTCGATAGGCACGATGCGGGCGATGACGCCCTTGTTGCCGTGCCGGCCGGCCATCTTGTCGCCCACCGACAGCGGCCGCTTGGTCGCCAGGTAGACCTTGACCATCTCCAGCACGCCCGAAGCCAGCTCGTCGCCACGCTTCATGTGCGCCAGACGACGCTGCTTTTCCTTCTCGATCGCTTCGATGCGGGGCCAGAACTGTTTGTGCAGTTCCTCGGCCTGTTCTTTGACTTCCTTGGCGCCCTTCATCCACTTGGTGTTGAACGACTCGATCTGCTCAACCACGACTTCGGGTATGTCCGATGCCGCGACCTTCTGCCGGGTCGACGGGTCGACCATCTCGGCTCCGGTCAGTTCGTTGACCATCTCGACGAACTGCTTGAACAGGTCGACGCGCTTCTGGTCCATCTCCAACTCGTACTCACGCATCTCACGACGCAGCGTCTTCTTCTGCTCGTCGTTGAGGTGCATGCGTCGGCTGAAACGCTTGGCGCCGATGACCACGCCTTCGGTACCCGCGGGCACTTCCAGCGAGTCGTTCTTCACGTCTTCGCCGGCTCGGCCGAAGATCGCGTGCAACAGCTTCTCTTCCGGCGTCAGTTCGCTCTTACTCTTGGGGCTGACCTTGCCGACGAGGATGTCGCCCGGCGTCACGTACGCGCCGGTGCGGATCACGCCCAGCTCATCAAGCTGCGCCAGCATCTTTTCGCTGACGTTGGGGATGTCGCGGGTGAACTCTTCGCGGCCGAGCTTGGTCTCGCGGATTTCGACGTCGAACTCCTCGATGTGGATCGAGGTGTAGACGTCTTCCTTGACCAGCCGTTCGCTGATGACGATGGCGTCTTCGAAGTTGTAGCCGTCGAAGGTGTTGAAGGCCACCAGCGCGTTCTTGCCCAGCGCCAGCTCGCCCAGGTGCGTCGCGGCACCGTCGGCGATGATCTGGTCCTTCTTGACCTTCTCGCCCAGCGAGATGATGGGCTTCTGGTTCTGGCAGGTACGCTCGTTGAGCCCGACGAACTTGCGGAGCACGTACTCGTCGGCGTTGTCGACGACGATGCGCTGGGCATCGACGTAGGTCACCGTGCCCGGCCGCTTGGCGCGGACGAGCATGCCCGAGTACTTGGGTACTTCCTTCTCCATGCCCGTGCCCACGCAGGGCGGCTCGGTCATGATCAGGGGCACGGCCTGTCGCTGCATGTTCGAGCCCATCAGCGCGCGGTTCGCGTCGTCGTGCTCGAGGAAGGGGATCAGCGCGGCCGAGACACCGACGATCTGCTTGGGGCTGATGTCGATGTGGCTGATCTGGCCGGAGGTGACCTGGGCGAGGTCGCCTTCGACGCGGGCGAGGACAAGGCCCTTGCGGATCGTGCCGTCACGCTCGAGCGCGTCGGTCGGGCCGAGGGTGGCCTTCATTTCTTCGTCGGCGCGGAGGTACTCGATGCCCTTCTTGCCGGCGATGACGGCGCCGCCTTCGACCTTGCGGTACGGCGTCTGGAGGAAGCCGTAGTCGTCGATCTCCGAGTAGATGCCCAGCGACGCGATCAGGCCGATGTTCGTGCCTTCAGGCGTTTCGATCGGGCAGATTCGGCCGTAGTGGGAGATGTGAACGTCGCGGACTTCAAAGCCCGCGCGCTTGCGGTTGAGGCCGCCGGGCCCAAGCGCCGACAGACGCCGCTCGTGGGTGAGCTGCGAGAGCGGATTGGTCTGGTCGACAACCTGCGACAGTTCGCCGCGGCCGAAGAAGTGCTCGATAGCGCTGCTGATCGACTTGGAGTTGATCAGGTCGGCGATCTTGCTGAGTTCGTCGGGGTCCTTGACCGACATGCGCTCCTGCACGGTTCGGCGGAGCTTGAGGAAGCCCTTGCGCAGCTCTTCGACCGCGAGCTCATCGAGCGTGCGCAGCCGGCGGTTGCCCAGGTGGTCGATGTCGTCGATGTGGGCCTTGTTGCGGTTGCTGCGCAGGTCCAGCAGGTAGTTGATCACGGCCATGAAGTCCGGTGCGCGGAGGCGCATGACGTCTTCGGCCACGTTGATCTCTTCGAACTTGCGGTTGATGCGGAAGCGGCCGACCTTGCCCAGGCGGTAGCGGTTCTCGTCGTAGAAGCGTTCTTCAAAGAGCGCGCGGGCCTTGTCGACCTGCGGCGGGTTGCCGGGGCGGAGGCGCGCGTAGAGGGCCAGCAGGGCCGCCTCGTGCTCGGTGACCTGCATGCCTTCGGGCAGGTGGGCCTGCTTTTCGTCGGCGATGGTGTTGAGAATCAGCATGTCACCGGGGTTGGTGATGACATCGACCTTCTTGAGCGGCGAAGCGACGATGAGGTCCAGCTTCTCGCCGATCTGCCCGCCGACAGGAACGAGTTCTTCGCCGGACTCGGTGTCGATGATCGGCGCGGCGGCGTAGTGCTCGGCACGGAGATCGGTGACCTTGACCGTGTCGACCTTATAGAAGGTTTCGAGCAGCTTGCGGGTGGTCGAGAAGCCTTCGTCCAAAGCGCGCAGGAAGGTTGTCGAGGGGATCTTCGTCGACTGGTCGATGCGCATCTGGAGGACGTCCTTCTTGGACACCTCCAGCTCGATCCACGAGCCTCGCTCGGGGGTGATGCGGGCCGAGTGCAGCGGCCGGTCACCTTCGCTGGAGGCGATGGAGAAGTCCACGCCCGGCGAGCGGTGAAGCTGGTTGACGATGACGCGTTCGGCACCGTTGATGATGTACTCGCCGCCGCCGAGCATGACGGGGATCTCGCCGAGGTAGATTTCTTCCTCGGGGACCTCGGCCACGTCCTTGCGGACGAATCGCACGCCGACCCTGAACGGCATGCCGTAGGTCAGGCGCAGCTCGCGACATTCGTCCGGCGTGTAGCGCGGCTCGTCGAGCTTGTAGTACTGGTACTGCAACTGCATGTTCCCGTCGTAGGAGACGATCGGGAAGACCTCACGCAAGAGCGACTCGAGCCCGAGGCTCGCGTCGCGTTGGTCGTGGGGTTTGTCAAGCTGGATGAAGCGGGCGTAGGCCACCTCTTGCACTTGCACCAGATTGGGGATGGGGAGAGCGTCTCCGCGCTTCGAGTAGTCGCGCACAGAAGTCGGCTGCATCGATATCCTCGATATTGCTTCGGGGTGTAGTCGTGTTGTCGATTGGCTGGGCGACCGCCTCGTCCTGCCTGACCGTCGTGGGGTACCGTTACCGCGAACCCGCCACTATAGTCGAACTCCGTGGGTCCGGCAAGTCGACCCACACCGATTTTTCAAGTTCCGGACCTTGTTCGGCGCGAAATTTGCCTAACTCGGGAACCGCGACGCCCCTCAATCCATCTAACACCCTGCATTCATTAGGGTTGCAACTTTTTCCAGATTCGGACTAAGAAACGTCAGCCCGGCCCGTTTACTCCTGCGAGATGGCAAAGGCCGTCAGAATCGGCAGAACCATGCATCAGCCGGCCACACCGGAGAGCCTCAAGAACCCGGGCTTGACCTTAAGCCACCCGCAGCGGCTGCACGAGGCCGTCGAGCGGTACCACCG
>JBGSTE010000529.1:0-4101 GCA_041736655.1 Phycisphaeraceae bacterium
CGATCCGGTCTGCCAGACGCACCAGCGGGTGCGTGGGGTCGAGGATCTGATCCAGCCGGGCGCGGAACAGGTCGTCGTGATCAGAAGGTGTGCTGCGTGGCTTCATCGGTCGCTCCGGGTGCAATCTGATATTGCAACAAAATTGAAGCGCATCGGGCCAAACCTTGCAAAACCAGACGGGTTATCCACAGCAAAATCGCTTGAACGGCAAGGGGTGTGGGGTTTTTCAGGGGAGACCACTTAGGTAATCCGAGCAGTAACTGCAGCTCAGTATTCGCCACGAGGCCTGAGTTTACTTTCGCGATGATCTGGAAGAAAGCAGCGTTGCTTCATCGATTGCAACGCGTTGCATATCATCGCCGAGCTTCCACCCTTACCAGCTATCAAGCATGTTCGACACGAACGCCACCGCGCCGTCGACGGATCACGAACATGCCAATGCCTGCAATCAGCGCGAATGCGCCGTTTGGCTCAGGCACCGACGCCGATCCGCCCGGCCCGGTGAAGGAGGCGAACGCAATCCCAAAGTCCGCGTCGTCGACATCGCCATCGCCATCAAGGTCTGCCGGTGAAGTGCTCACGCCGCCGGGCCCGGTGAATGCGGCGAAGGCGATACCGAAGTCCGCATCATCGACATCGCCATCGGCGTCCAGGTCCGCGGGGTCCAGGGTTGTCAGCAGGTTCGCAAGGACCCAGTCGATCGCGAGCGCCTCGGTGGCCGTATCGGTCGCGGGGCGATTGCCGTTGAAGAGGATCTGCCCGCCGCCGTCGCGCAGGTAGTCGGCGTTGAAGAGGAAGTACACCGGCTCGGCCTGCGCCAACCCGTCCGCATTCAACTGCATCGCGAAGAGATAAAACCCGTCGCCCGGCCGAGCGCCGCCTGTACCACGGGCCTGAAACGAGATGTGGTTGTGTATCTGGCCGCTTGGGTTTGCCGTATCGATCGCAAAGCCGTTGACGGGCGATGTCCCGCCATCGAGGCTGACGTTCAAAGCGCTGGACCGCCTGAGGAAGAAATCTTCACCGACGCGCGGCGCACCGAAGTTGGGCTGGCCCAGGCCGTCCCAGTACAGGACGTTGCGTGCGGTCGCATCGGAGCCGGCGATCACGGGCACGTTGAAGGTCAGGTCGCTGCTGGCCGGGAGTGTGTAGTTGGTGAAGGTCGTAAAACCCGGGTTGGTGGTGCCAAAGAAGGTCGCCTGAACAATCTCCAGATCGCGGACAAACAGGCGGGTATTTTCGACAACCTGTTGAAGGTCAAAGTCGTAATAGCCGGTGTCGATCGTGTTGCCGCTGACAAAGGGCAGGACGTCGGCGTGGCCGTCGGCGCTGGAGACGTTGACCGCCAGCACCGGCGGCGAGCCGGCGAGCGCAAGCACCGTCACGGCGGACAACAACAACGACTTTTCTCTGGATTTTTCAGGCATAATCGATCCGCCCGCGTTCCCGCAGGCGGATCGTAAGGAATTCAATCACGACCGCCGACGGCGGGCCAGCGTCAGACCCGCCAGGGCCAGCAGCGTCGCGCTGGCGGGCTCGGGGATGATGACCGTTTGGACATAGACCTCGGCCGACTCGATCGCCTCTTCGAGTTCGACATCGGTCAACGCCGAGCCACCAAAGCCCATCAGCACGTACAACGGCTGCGAGTCCAGTGAACCGGCCGACGCCGACAGCGAGATCAGATAAATCCCCGGGGCGGCGCTGGCATCCGGCGCGTCCAGGAGAAACTCCAGGTGGTCGTGGGCCGTGCCGTCCAACCCGCTGATCCACGGGCTGACGCTGCCGGCAGGCGCGACCGCTGAGCCATCAAACACCAGCGAGCTAAACGCATCTTCGAGTTCAACATCATTAGGCAGCGTCGTAGAGAACGACACCGGGCCGACGCCGTTCCAATACGCGGCGTTGCCACCGAGCACCGGCAGGACATTGGCCGTGACCGTCAGCGCGCTGTTGGCCGGGAAGGGGAACTGAATCTTCGGCGTCGACGGGTCCGAAGGCGAACTGCCATCGGTCGCCCAGCCCGGCTCGTCCGTGCCGGGCTTGCCGGTCGATTCCCAGTTGGCAGACAGTTCGGTCGCGATGATCCAGACCGGGCCCGCGTCGAGAACCACACCCGTCCCGCCGTCAAAGTCGTACAGGCCGAACGAAAGCCCGCCCGAACCGTTGTCATAAATCATCAGGTCGCCGCCCTCGTGAGCCAGGGTCGGCCCAGCCAGACTCAGTGCAATCGTCGCTGTCAAAATCTGAAATTTCATCGTCTTTCTCCGGTAAAAATGCATGAACAAAAAACCCGCCCAACACGGGTGGATTCACGGCACCCTTGCCGCTTGAGGATCAAAGTGATTGACCTGTTCGCCTCGGTAGACCTCGCCGAAGGCTGAAGTCTCGACATGCCCGTCGAGATAGCCCCAGTTGGCGCGGGCCTCGAAGGTCCCCGCCTCGCCGCCGACCGCGTGGGTCTCTACCTGCTCGCTGGCGAGTTGTGCCACGACGTCGCCGCCGGTGCCGAAGGCATCCCAGCTCTCGACATGGGGGTGGTCGGCGCCGGCATACTCCCCTTCATAAGCCATGGGCAGGAAGTGAATCAACTCTGTCGGCGAGCGCTGGGTCAACACCTGGTCAAGCCTGGTCCAGGCGGGCCCGCCCCAGGGGTTTCGCCCGTTGTTGCGCACGTCGGTCAGGAAGATATTCAGGCCATAGCTGGTCTGACGAAAAACCGCCCCCGGCGTATTGGGCACCGGCACCCCTCCGGGCCAGTGCGGGCTGTCGTCCAGGGGCGATCGTAAAATCACTTCATCGCTGTAGTACTCGCTTAGGCTTTTGACCCACGCCAACTCAGGCGACGAGGGCGCTGTTCCGTGCGGCAGCCCGGCGTTGATCATCCTCCCGCCGTGATCGGTCATGTAGGCGTAGTGGGCCGTCTGCATCTGTCGCAACTGGCTCAGGTCCTGCGCCACGTTCGCCGAGTGCCGGGCCCGCCCCAGCGCTGGCAGCAGGATCGCGATCAGCAGCGCGATGATGCTGATGACGACCAGGAGCTCGATGAGGGTAAAGGCTTTGCGGGTTTTCACGTGCCGGAGGCCCTAGTTGATAGTGGGATATCAGTTGCACAAGATCGTATTGATATCGCGTTCTCATGTCAAGGGCAAAAAAACAACCGCCCCCGGCAGGGTTCGAGCTTGGCAGAGATCAGGCGTGTGGATGGTCTGGCTGTCTGTGCACCACATCAAAACAACAACCCCCACCTTGCGATGGGGGTTGCTGTTGCATGACTGATGCAAATTCGAATCCGAATCCTCTGGCTCACACCGCCTGTAGGCTGGCGATGCGGGGGCCGGAATCGCGTTGTTGTTGTCGCTCGGCCGCATCGGCCTATCGTCACCGCCGGGCTTGAGTCGCTGTCTTGTTCATGCCGTTTTTGTGTTCGTTTGCTTGGGCGCGTTTTCTCAGACGGACGTAGAGGGCGATGCCGGCGAGCCAGACCGTGACGAGGGTGCCGAGCACGACGACGATCCACCAGGCCGGGGGCGTGGACGTTGAGCCGGAGCCGCTGCCGCCGGGGCGCATCTGGTTGAGGACGATGCTTGGTTGTTTGTTGGCCAGGCCGTTGGCCATGGCCGCCACGTCATCGGCTTCGGCGTCGAGGGTGGCGGGGTCGAGCTGGATGCCCGCGTCGGCGAACCACTTTTTGACGGCCGGAGCGTCGAGCGGGCCGGTGGCCTGGACGACCTTGCCCTGCGCGGTCGTGTAGGAATAGCCCGATCCGCCGGGCTGGATTGAGAGCTTGCTGTCCGGCGGCGACGGTGTCGTGTACGCCCGGGCGGTGAGTGTGAGGTCGGTGATCGTGGTGGCCGGCCGCATGTGGCCGAAGGAGAATGTGCTGACGGTCGGGCCGCCGGGGGTCTGGGAGCCGGTGCTGGCGCTATCGCCGTACGGGGCGATGTCCGGCGTGCGCCACAACCACTCGAACTCGACGCTGTAAAGCGAGTTGGAGCTGTCGGGCCGGAGGGACTGGTCGCTGCTGCCGGAGCTATGGATCGGGCCGACGGCGATGGCGACGCCGGCGAGCATGAATGAGAGACCGCCGAAGAGCACGGT
>JBGSTE010000550.1:0-6650 GCA_041736655.1 Phycisphaeraceae bacterium
GGCCGGCCAGGGAGGCGAAGCTGCGCAGGCCCGCGAAGCCGGCGGTGATCGCGGCGGACTGGGTCAGGAATCGTCGGCGTGAAATAGGCATGGCGGTCTGGCGTTCTGCGGGCGTTGGTTCGCTTCTCTTATTTTAGACGAAGCCCAGGGTGCAGCGATACACCCCTGAAATATAAGCGACCGGGCCGTCGATCTGACGAGCCCGGCCGCCTTTCTCGCTGATTTTTAATCGAACGCTGTTAACTGGATCAATCGCGTCATCGTCGCCGGCGCCCGAGCAGGGGCAGGAGCGTGATCAGCGTCAGCGCGGCGGGCTCGGGGACGATCGCGGTGCCCGGGCCGGTGAAGTAGGAAAAGGCCAGCCCGAAGTCCGCATCATCGACATCGCCGTCGCTGTCCAGATCTGCAAAGGGGTTGCTGCTGGGGCCGTTGCCGGGTCCGGTGAACGCGGCGAAGGCCATGCCAAAGTCCGCGTCGTCGATGTCGCCATCACCGTCGAGGTCGCCCGGTGCGTTGATGAACTGCGACTTGGCGGCGGTCATGGCCTGCTCAAACAGCGCGCTGCCCGGCTGAGTCTGCGCACCGGCGGTACCTAGCAACAAGTAAAAGGTTTGCGAGGCTTGCAGACTCGTCGAGGTCAGCTCCAAAGGAAGGACATAAACCCCGTCCGGGGCAGTGGACGGCGAAAGACCGTTGCCAAGGATCGCGAATTCGACGTGCCCGTGGTTCTGATTCGAGACGCCACCGGTAGCGGTAAATGTGAGCAGGGTCGTTGCGCCGGCGACAGGGCCGTCAGCGGTCTTGCGCGTGTTATTGAAGCTGATGCCGATCCCGATCTGCGGTGTGGGGTTGTTGCCAAAGTGCTCGGCGGTGGTTTCAAAGAGGCCCTGGGCGCTGTCAAAATACCAGGCGGGCCCGGCGATGTTAAAGCCGATGACGGTGCCGTTACTCAGGTGGTGCTGCGTTCCGCGCGGCGCTTCAAAGCCGGGGAACTCGGTGGTCAGCGGGTTGATGCTCTCGTAGCCGAACTGCGAGGCGAACAGGCGTGAAGGGGTGTAGGTGGTAGGTGCAAAGTCGTTGTTGCTGGTGAGCGTGACGAGTTGGCCGTTGAGCTGATCGACCCAGATGCGCGGGCCGTCGTGGGCGTGAGCCTGCGGGGTGATGGTGAGTAGGGCGGCGAGGCTTTGCAGGAGTCGTTTAAGCATGGTGGTGTCCTCCATTGGGCTTGTTGGCAGGTGAATGGCCGCGCCAGTCTGTCGACCAGCGCGGCGGGAAGCGGCTCAGTGATGATGCAGGATCAGATGCCGCGTCGGCGACGGATCATCATCGCGAGACCGGGCAGCGCGAGCAGCGCCAGGCCGGTCGGCTCGGGAACCACCTGAACCGCGCCGGCGGGATTCAGCGATGAAACCGCGGCCAGCGCATCATTGACGCCCGTGCCCTTGTAGATGATGTAATCAAACGGGTCCGAGGCGGCGATGCTGCCGCTCGAGCTGAACATCTGCAGCGACACCTTGTAGATGCCATCGGGCACCGCTCTGGTGGTGCTGATGCCGTCACCCAGGAAGAGGTGTGTCAACGATGTATGCGGGACTGTACTGAAGCTGGTCAGTGCGCCATAAGCGATGGTGGTGCTGGCGGCGGCACCGTCCTGCGTGTCCATCGTCAGGCTGCTGCGAGCAGCGCGGAGTTGGGTGTCGCCAGCATCGACGAACGACGAGCCGTTCCAGCGTGTCAATCCCGAGATGTACTGGATGGAGAAGCTTGTGTCCTGCAGGTTGATCGAGCCCAGGGGCGCGTTATCGAAGTACATGTTCGTGCCGGGGGTGTTGGTCTCGTAGCGGAAGGTGTAGCCCGGACCGTTGAGGTAGTGCGGGTTGTCGGGTTGGAGCGTGTGCTGCCCGCTGTTGTTGAGGTAGGCGGGGATGACAAACACACTGGTGGGCGCGGTGAGCGTTTCGTAGCCGGCGAGGTTCGATCCGGGCAGGCCTGCGGGGTTGGTGGTATCGACGATTTCACGGGTGACGATCTTGTTATTTTGGTCGAGGGTGATCTGCAGTTGCGGGCCGTGCGCCAGGGCGCTGCCGGTCACGATGATCGTGGCAAGAACGGTGGAGGTACGAATCAACATAGCTGAGTCTTTCTGTCCCTTGCTGGAGACATTGAATTAAAGTGGTGGCCCGCTTTAGCGAGCGACAGTCGGGTCAAATTGGTTGGTGGTCGGGTCGGTGTAGACCCGCTCGATGGCGACGGTTTCCGCGTGGCCGTCGAGGAAACTGAAGTTAAGCGGCGCCGACCATTCGGTCGGTTGTTCGCCGTGTCGTCCGACGGGCATCTGCTGGCCGATGCGGGCCAGGGTTGATGCTGCGTCGCCGCCGCCCCATGCGCCGACAAAACGGTCGACGTGCAGGTGGTCTGCGCCGGCGTAGGCCCCTTGCTGTGCCAGTTCGGCGAACTGAACCAGCACGCTCGGCTGACTGACGTCATCGAGCTTGCGGACCACGCGTGCGCCGGCTGGGGCGTGCGTCGGGGAGAGATAGTTGTTGATCCCATAGCTGCTTGTTCGATAGGCCGGCGGACTGGCGTCAGGCAGGGGCGTATCGAAGTACGCGCTGCCATCATCCGGACACCGCCGAGCCACAGGGGCGTCGGCATAGGCGTCCAGTTGCGACAGCCACGAGCCCTGCGGCTGGTACGCGCCGCCGCCGGCCTGCACCAGTTGCTGATCGTTGTCGGTGGCAAAGGCGTACTGCGCAATCGCCAGCGATCTGATATTGGCAAGACACTGCAGCGTCTGTGCAGACCGCCTGGCCGAGCCCAGCGCCGGCAGGAGGATCGCGATGAGGATCGCGATGATCGACACGACCACGAGCAGTTCAATCAACGTAAAAGCGCGGCGGCGCATGCCGAAATCTCCGGTATCAACGACAACAAGGCCGTGACCTGTATGAAACAGGAACGATCAATAAACAAGCAGAGATGGGCGTTGATCAGGCCGGGGGCCCGCGACCGCGCAGCAGCTTAGGCGCAGCGAGATCATCGGCGATGGAGGACTCAATGACAAAAGCAAGCTCATCGAGCTCGCCGAGGTAAGGCGTGTAGATCGTCAGCGGCGGCGGATCAGTCAGACGGACTTTAAGGAAGCAGATCGCGCAGTTCTTGGCCGGGTCGGTCGGACGCTGGCCCGGCGACTGCTCACACGAAGCGTTTGGTGTCGGGCAGCAACTGGGCTTGGGCTGACAGCAGGAAGACTTGTCGGAAGTCTGCGAACCGGGCATCTGGACGATGCCGCGCGTGTGGCCGGGCATGACCACGATCATCCACGCCGAAAACCACAGCAATATGGCAATTCGCAGCGGAATGGAGCGGGTCAGTACTCGCATCTGAAATACGATAGTAGCATCGAGCGATGGCCATTGCAACTACCTGCAAACCGCGCACTCGGCCGCATCGACCGGCGTCAGGCTCTACAATCCTCGCCCCGATGAATGACATACAGACCAAGACCAAGACCCGGTTCCTCTTCCCCGCCATCGACCTCCGAGGCGGCAAGGTCGTTCGTCTCATGCAGGGCGACTACGACCGACAGACGACCTACGGCGACAGCCCGCTGGCGCAGGCCCGGGTCTTCGAAGACGCCGGCAGCACCTGGCTGCACGTGGTCGACCTCGACGGCGCACGCAGCGGACACATGAGCCACCTCGACGCGATCCGCACGATCTGTGCCCAGACGAAACTCAAGGTCGAGGTCGGCGGGGGCGTCCGCACGCAGCATGTGATCGATCAACTCCTTGAAGTGGGCGTCGAACGCGTCGTCGTCGGCACCGCAGCGCTTCGCGACTGGAACTGGTTTACTGAACTGGTCCAGCAGGACAGCTACCGCCAGCGCATCGTGCTGGGACTGGATGCGAAGGACGGCATGGCAGCCGTCGCCGGCTGGGAACAGGCCACCGACGCCAGCGCCCTGGACATCGCCGGGCGTGTGAAGGGCTGGCCCCTGGCCGCGATCGTCTATACCGACATCGCCGTCGACGGCATGCTCACCGGCCCGAACGTCGAGGCCACCCGCGCCATGTGCGACGCCACCGACGTACCCATCGTTGCCTCCGGCGGCGTGGGCAACCTCTCGCACCTGCATGCCCTGCGCGACCTGCCCATCCAGGGCGCGATCATCGGCAAGTCGCTCTACGAAAACCGTTTCACCATCGCCCAGGCGCTGGCCGCCTTTGAACACGAATAACAACAACTTCACCCCGAAGCCGGTCCTGAGCGCAGCGAAGGTCCGGATCAACCCCGCGGCAAAAGACAATAAACCACAACGAACACTATGCACGACCACGCACACGAACATGAACACGACGACAACCCGCTGCAGGGCTACTTCGACTGGCAGGTCACCACGCTCATGCTCGCGCACGACCTCGTCGAACCGATCCCCGGCGACGATGACGATGCACACCATCAACGCCGACACCAGGTCGAAGACGAGGTCCGCACACTGACGCTCGGCATCCTGCCTGAAAAGTACAAGCACGATGCAACGCTCGATTGGCCGGCGGAACTGATGATGACGATCACGCGACAGACGCTACGACAAGCCGCAAAAATCGCGGGGTTGCTGTGACGGTTCAGCTTCGGCTGATCCGTCAATCGGCTTGGCTTGCGCTGGGCATCTGCTCGAGCATCCGCTGCATGTAGCGCAGCGCATTGAGCTTCATGCGGATCTGCGCGGCCGACGCTACATCGAGCTTCTGTTCAAAGTCACGTGCCAGCCCGGCGAGATATTGATCACGCTGCTGTGTCGCCCAGCCGCGCAGGCGTTCAAGCTCGGTTTGGTTACGCGACTCGATCGCTGACTCCATCTCCTCACGCACCTCCATCATCTGCATTAAGAGGTCCGGCGGCAGCTTGTCGCGATCGCCCTCCGCCTCAAGCCCCGACAACGCCAGCAAAGCCTTGGCCCGCAATTGCGGATCGCACAGCACACGGTACGCGTCGGTCAGGCGCGACATGTGTTCCACCGCGTCGGCCTGCTCCAGCGGATCGGTGAATCGGTCCGGGTGCACCTGCGCCGACCGCGCGAGATACGCCTGCCGAAGGGCCTGGGCGTCCAGATCAAACCGCCGATCAAGCGAGAACTCGGCAAAGGGGTCGCTCATCATGCAGGCAGTCTAAGCACTTTGATCGCGCTTGCAGGAGGACAGGCATTCCTGCCTGTCGGCAGGCCAAAGGCCCGATCACGATTTTGAGTTCAGCATTGCCAATTGACAGGCAGGAATACCTGTTTCCCAATCAAGGAAAACCAACTACAATCCATCGGTGTACATGGCGTGTCAGCACGCCGTGTGCGGGTGTGGCGAAATTGGCATACGCGCCAGATTTAGGTTCTGGTGGGGTAAAACCCGTGTAGGTTCGAGTCCTATCACCCGCATTTGAATACTTCCGGATGAACCCGATGGCCGACATGACTACGCCCGTGAAGATCAACGCGATTAAGGTCGTGCTCTGGGCTCAGGAGATGGACCGCGCGCTGGCGTTTTACACGCGGGTGCTTGGCCTGTCCGTACGCTTCACCTCCGAACACTGGAGCGAACTGAGTTGGGGCGACACGATCATCGCCTTGCACGGCGGCGGTGACGGCTCGGCACGCGTGACGAATCTCAGCCTCCAGGTCGACGATCTCGATGCGGCCAGTGCTCACATCGCCCAGCACGGCGGCGTGATCGTCGAACCGCCCGTCGCACGTCCTGGCGAACCGATCAGGCTCGCCACGATCGCCGATACCGAGGGCAACCATTTGATGCTGACGCAGTATCTGGGATAAAACGCTTGGAATCTGCACGCCTTGCGGTTAGTCTGAACTGACAAGTAAGTTGGAGAAACAAGATGTTCAATCCCCGTCATGTATTGTTGTATGCCGTGGCATCCGTCGCAATGCCAACGTGGGCGCAGAACTACTTCCCCACCCCGATCGAGGAAGGCGCGCTGACCGTCGGCATCCGCGACTTCGCCGTGCTGCCGGATTCAACCAACGGCTCCTCGTCCGGCCCGGCCCGCATGTCGGTTCTGTCCGCCGACCCGCTGGGCAGGCTCTTTGTCAACGACCAGCGCGGGCCTGTGTACAAGCTCTCGCCCCTGGGGGCGGTCACGGAGTACCTCGACATCCGCGACTTCTCTGGCACGGCGCTCACCAACGCCAGCCCCGAGCAGGGCCTGCAGAGCTTCACCTTCCATCCCGATTTCAACCGCGTTGGCAGCGCGGGCTACGGCAGGCTCTACACGATCCACACCTCGACGAACACGTCGCCGACGCCAGACTTTAATCCCGGCGGCAGCACGAATTCGCACACGGTCCTGCTGGAGTGGCGCGTCGATCAGCCCGGCGCAGCAACCTACGCCGCCGGCGATCTCGACGGCATCGGCAACGCGCCGCGCGAGGTGATGCGGCTCAAGCAGCCCTTTGGCAATCACAACGCCGGGCTGATCGCCTTCAACACCTCCGTCAGCCAGGGCCACGCCGACTACGGCAACCTCTACGTCGCGATGGGCGATGGCGGCAGCAGCAACGACCCGCAGGAGAACGGGCAGGACACCTCCAACCCCTACGCCGCGATCCTCCGCATCAACCCGCTGGACCCCGACGCCGCCGG
>JBGSTE010000162.1:0-6580 GCA_041736655.1 Phycisphaeraceae bacterium
CGGTCCGGCGAACGCTCGGCCAGCAGGTCGTGCAAGTCCCGCGGCCGCGTCGGGACCGTGGTAAACGTGTGCTCGCCGCTAGCCGGGTCGTAACCACAAGCAACGCTCTTGAACTTGCCCAGGTCGATCGCCAGGATGCGACGGGCCTTGGCGGGCGTTTGTGTGGGGCTGCTGTTGGAAAAACTTCCGGGGGGGCGGTAGAATCGTGCATGTCGGGTCTCCTTGGGTAAGAGGTGGTCTTTACAACGAGCGTTGTATGGGACACAACGTGATCCCGCTACCGCCCGCCGGGAGACCCGGCTTTCATAGTTTCTTATCATACTATTTGGCGATCTTAACAATTAATGTGACAAGCGAACTCAGCTTATACCACCCCACCAAATCGCCGCGTGCGCCCCTTGTACGCCGCCAGCGCCTTGTGCAGTTCCTCCACCGAAAACTCCGGCCAGCAGACGTCCGTCACGTAAAACTCGGCATAGCTCAGTTGCCAGAGCAGGTAGTTACTCAAGCGCATCTCCCCGGCGGTGCGGATGAGTAAATCCGGGTCAGGCAGGCCGGCGGTGTAGAGGTGGTCAGCGATCGTTTGTTCGTTGATCGAGCCGGGGGCTAAAACCCCCTCCGCCACCTTCTTTGCAATCGCGCGCACGGCGTCGGTGATCTCGGCCCGGCTTCCGTAGTTCAACGCCAAGGTCATCGTCAGCCCGGTGTGATGCTTCGTGTCTTCCTTCATCCGGTCCAGCGCATCGAGCACTTGGCTGGGCAGTCCCTCGCGCCTGCCGATCTGATTGAAGCGGACATTGTTCTCAAAGAAAAGCTGGCGTTCGGACTCCAGGTACATCACGTACAGGTCCATGAGCACGCCGATCTCGTCGCTGGATCGCGTCCAGTTTTCCGTTGAAAACGCGTAGAGCGTCAGCGCCTTAAGGCCCAGGTCCGAGCACTCGGTGACGATCGGCCGCACGACCTCTGCCCCGGCCTTGTGGCCGTAGGATCGGTCCTTACCACGCGCTTGGGCCCAGCGCCCGTTGCCGTCCATGATGATGGCGACGTGGCGAGGCAGTGATTGATGATTGATCATGGCTGATTGATTCATCGTACGGCACTCTGATCTCGCTTAGGCCCGACGCTGGCGAGTACGACCGGCACGCCGAGGTACTCTTCGATGAACTTGAGATAACGCCGTGCGTTCTCGGGTAGTTCGCGCAGAGATCGGCAGGCATCGATCGGGCCGGCAAAGCCCGGCAGGGTCTCGTAGACCGGCTGGACCAGCGCGAGTTCCTCGCTGGTTGCTGGGAACTGATCGATGACCTTGCCATCGACATTGTAAGCGGTGCAGAGCTTGAGCTCCGGCAGGTCTGCGAGCACATCGAGCAGCATGATGCACAGGGCCGTGGCTCCGCTGACTTTGGCGGTGTAGCGGAGGGCGACGAGGTCGATCCAGCCGCAGCGGCGTGGTCGGCCGGTCGTCGTGCCGTACTCGCGCCCGACTTCGCGGATGCGTTCGCCGATCTCGTTCTTCAGTTCCGTGGGCATCGGCCCGCCGCCGACGCGGGTCTGGTAGGCCTTGACGATGCCGATGACGTTGCCGACCTGGTGGCCGGGCACGCCGGTGCCGGTGTGCGCGCCCAAAGACGAGCAGTTACTCGATGTCACGTAGGGGTACGTGCCGTGGTCGATGTCGAGCAGCGTCGCGTTGGCGCCTTCAAACAGGATGCGATTGCCGGCATCGGTCACTTTGTGCAAGAGCCCGGCCGTATCGGTGACATGCGGCACGAGCACGTTGGCCAAGGGACGCAGCCAATCGAGCAGCGCGTCGGCATCGATCGGCTCAAACGACTCGCCGGTGTATTTCGCCAGCGCAGCGATGGTCGCGTTCTTGATCGGCACGATGCGGTGCAGTTGATGGCGAAGTTTATCGAGGCAGGCGAGGTCGGCCATGCGTACCGCGGTCGAGCGCAGCGCCTTATCCGCGTAACACGGGCCGATGCCGCGACCGGTCGTGCCGATGCCCTCAATGGTCTGGTCCAGCGCGTTGGGCTTGATGTACGCCGCCTCCTGCAGCTTGTCCTGAGCCTTGTGGTAGGGCATGACGACGTGGGCCCGGCTGCTGATAAAGAGCGACTTCGTATCGATGGTCAGTCCGCGCTCGCGCAGGCCGACGATCTCGCTGACCAGCTGTTCGGGGTCGATGACCACGCCGTTGCCCAGCACGTTGACCTTGCCGCTGTAGAGTACGCCCGAGGGCATCAGGTGCAGCTTGTATTTCTGATCGCCGACGACGACGGTGTGCCCGGCGTTGGCCCCGCCGTTGTATCTTGCGACGGCGTCGAACTCGGCGGCGAGCATGTCGACGATCTTGCCCTTGCCCTCATCGCCCCACTGCAGGCCGACGACAGTGGCGTGGCCGGGCTTGAGGCCAAGGCGGTCGACGAGGGTGGCGGGAGCAGTCATGGCGTCGGCTGGAGGCATCGGTTTCTCGTTCAACGGGTCAAAGTCGAGTCGGGCAAACGAGAAAGTTTAACCGATCTGACCTGAACCGGCAGAATCTGTTGCGATACAATCCCCCAACAAACTCACGGAGTAGATCGATGGATAAATACGAAGTGATCATCTACTGGAGCGAGGACGATCAAGCCTTTGTCGCTGAAGCGCCTGAACTGCGTGGATGCATGGCGCACGGGGATACGCACGCCTCTTCGCTCGAGAACCTCCGCGATGCGATGGCGTTATGGATCGATACAGCTCGTTCAAATGGTGACGAAGTGCCCAAGCCCAAGGGCGGGCGTTTGATCTTCGCCTGAGGTCGCGTGTCACACCCCCAGCGAAGTCCCCACCGCCCTGGCTGCGCTCAGGAGCGGGTGGTCCAGCGGGACGGTGCGCTGCTTGCCCGCTGCGGCTTCCAGTGGAGCGTGCGTGACCTCCCGTCCGTGCATGACGATCAGACGGTTGGGCTGGCCGGACAACAAGACCTCGATGGCCTTGTGCCCGAACTGCGTGCCGAGGATGCGGTCTTCGGGCACGGGCGTGCCACCGCGCTGGATGTAGCCGAGTACGGTGTTGCGCGTCTCGATCTTGGTCTTCGCTTCAATCTGTTCGGTCAGCACCCGGCCGATGCCGCCTAAACGGATCGGGTCGGGGCTGGTCGGGTCGACTTTGCGCACGACCTGCTCGCCGCCCTTGGGTCTTGCGCCCTCGCTGACGCAGATGATCGAGCAGCCCTTGCCGCTCTCGCGACGGCGTTTGACGACCTCGCAGACTTTGTCCAGTTCGTAAGGCAGCTCAGGCAGGAGGATGATGTCCGAGCCCGAAGCGATCCCGGCGTGCAGCGCGATCCAACCAGCATTACGGCCCATGACCTCGACGACCATCGCGCGGTGGTGGCTGGCGGCGGTGTCGTGAATGCGGTCGAGCGCCTCGGTGGCCGTCGCGACCGCGGTGGCAAAGCCGAAGGTCACGTCCGTGCCGACCAGGTCGTTGTCGATGGTCTTGGGTACGCCGATGCAGTTGATGCCGCGGTCGACAAAGTTCTTCGCGCAGGCCATCGTCCCGTCGCCGCCGATGACGACCAGCGCATCGATGTCGTGCTGATCGATCACCGCCAGGCAGCGGTCGGTGACGTCGATGAGTTCAAAGCTGCCATCGGGCTTGATGTCGGCGAACTTCTGCGGGTTGCACTTGTTGTTGCTGCCGAGGATCGTCCCGCCGCGCGTGAGGATGCCCGAGACGTCGGCCTCGTTGAGCGGCCTGGTGCGGTTCTCGACCAGGCCCAGGAACCCGTCCTCGATGCCGATGACCTCGAGCCCGTGATTGAAGATCGCGGTCTTGGTCACCGAGCGGATGACCGCGTTAAGCCCCGGGCAATCGCCCCCGCCGGTGAGTACGCCGATTCGTTTGATACTGCTCATGGTCATGGTCATGGAGTTAATACCGCTACTTATTTAATAACTCGATCGGCACAAATAGTGTTTACGGATCATTAGCATTAATTAGGTCAGAGAACATAACGTTGCTTAGCTCGAGCGTGAACCGTATCGCTTTAGACAATTCAGTCGGCGCTTGTTCGAGTCGATCAAATCCCCAACTCCGGACTGTCTTCGATTCATCAGAGGGATCCTGCGAAATGACAACACTAAATTTTGCGTCATGGCTCCGATCATTTGCAACGATATAAACCATCGACACCGAACTGTATGTACTAGTCGTTTTGACATTTAGATCAGGATTGGCTTTCTCAATCTCTGAATCAAGACCCTCGTCAGCAGACTGGAAAAAGACCTCGATTTCAATCATCCTAAACTCGTCAACTGACGAGTCACTAACAAGTGAGCTAGGTAATGCCCAGGCGACGGCTTGAGTACACTTGGGGCGATATACCTGCTCAGAATCAAAGAGGCGGAACTTCAGGCTCTTTTCGACTTCATCGGCACTACGAACCGTCATCGTCACGATCGGCGACGGGGACAAGAAAGCAGTGTCGTCTACTGTCCCTGATTCCTCCTGTAAGATTTCATTCGATGTGCTTGTCAAGTTAAAAGGGTCAACGTAAATCAAGCCGGCGATAAGCAACACCAACACGGGCACGATAAGAAGTGCGTAACGCATCCAAACACTGCCGCGTTGTATTGATTTTGATTTCATGTCACGCCCCCGGCAGCTTCACCACCGCAACCTTCAGCACGCCCGGCGTGTCGTTCAGTTCGTTGATCAATGCGGCACTCGGCTGTGCATCAACCTTCAGCGTCATCAGTGCTGTCGGTTTGTCGCTGCCGGTCGTGCGTCGGCTGATGGTCATGTCGGCGATGTTGACCTTCGCGTTGCCAAAGGCGGTGCCCACGCGGCCGATCATGCCGGGCATGTCGTCGTTCTGCAGGAGCACCATCGTGCCATCGGGCGTCATGTCCATGTGGTAGCCGTTGATCTCGACCACGCGCGGCTTGAGGTCTTCGTACACCCGGCCAACAATCCGACGCGTTCGGTCCAGCGCGTGGGTCTTGTCGTCGATTGCGCCGTCGGGGCCCTGCACTTCGATGGTGAGCTGCGGGCCGGCCTGTGTCGGCTCGTCGATCGTCGAAGTCCTGATGCGGATGCCACGCACTTCAGCGACCTGCGCGACGTTGATCATGTTCACCGGGTCCGCCAGGTGGTGCCGCAGCAGGCCGACCATCGCCGCGCGCTCGACGGTTCCCGCCGCCTTGTGCAGGTGCTTACCGGCCAGCTCGATCGAGACGGTCGCGATGCCGCGCGTGATCATCGGGCTGATCAGCGCTGCCATGCGTGAGGCCAGGTCAACAAAACCGTGCTGCGTCGGGTCCAGGTCCACGCGCAGGTTGCCGGCGTTGACCGCGCCCTTGATCCCTTCGCCACGCAGGTAAGCCATGCACGCGATCGCCGCCTCGCTGGAGACCGCCGTCTGCGCTTCTTCCGTCGATGCGCCCAGGTGCGGGGTCACGAGCACCTTCGGGTGCTTGCGCAGCGGGCAGTCCGCAGCCGGCGGCTCATCATTGAAAACGTCCAGGGCCGCTCCGCCGCACTTGCCGCTGTCGATCGCGGGGATGATGGCGTCTTCATCGACGACCCCGCCGCGGGCTGCGTTGACGATGAATACGCCGTCCTTGCACTTCTTGAAAGTCTCGGCGTTGAGCATGCCGCGCGTGTGATCGTTCAGTGGCACGTGGAAGCTGATCACGTCGCACTGGGGCAGCATCGCCTCGAAGTCGGTGAACATCTTGACTGCGCCGTCCAGGGCTGTGGGGCTGTTGAAGACCGGGTCGTAAGCGACGACGTCCATGCCAAACGCCAGGCCGCGCTTAGCGAGTGTCTGCCCGATGCGGCCAAAGCCCACGACGCCAAGCGTCATGCCGCTGAGTTGCCTGCCTTGGAACTTGTTGCGGTCCCAGCCGCCCTCGCTCATTTTTTTGTATGCCGGGCCGATGTTGCGCAGCAGGCTGATCATGAGCGCAAAGGCGTGCTCAGCGGTGGTGATCGTCGAAGCCTCGGCGGTGTTGACCACAAGGATGCCCTTGTCCGTCGCCGCCTGCAGGTCGATGTTGTCGACGCCCACGCCCGCCCGGGCGATGACCTTGAGGTCGCCGGGGTTTTCGAGCACCTTGGCCGTGACCTTGATTGCCGAGCGGACGATCATCGCGTGGATGCCGCCCTGTGCGAGTAGCTGCCCGTACTCGTCTTCGGTGAGGCCGGGCTTATTGAGCAGCTCCGCATCGGACTGAGCGAGGATCCAGTCCAGGCCCTGCTTGGCGAGCTTGTCAGCGGCGAGGATGGTGAAGGTCCGGGTGGCGGTGGCGGTGGGCATGTTGGAGTTCCTTCCGATGGGGTCTAAGCTGCCGCATCGTTCTCGTTCTCGTAATTCGTCATCGTAATCGATCTACCTTTCCGGAGGGGCCAACTGTGTCAACATCTGTACGATCCGGACAAGCATCGCCTTGCCTGTCTCAGCCTGTTCGACAGACACAACCCCAGTCGCCACCAGCACGTCAATCGTGGCAGCCGATTCCATCGCCGAGCCGCGAGCGATTTCAAAAAATCGGCGTCTATCCGGGCCCTGCCGCTTGCCGTTGCCCTC
>JBGSTE010000573.1:0-2227 GCA_041736655.1 Phycisphaeraceae bacterium
TGATCGCTTTGGATGCGCGGTCCTGTGCCTCGGCCGGTGCGAGCGGGTTGATCGTGATCCCGCGCCGCAGGTCCTCGGCCTTGGCGGGCGTGTCAGGCAGCGTCCGCGCGGTCAACTGGATCACGTACTGCTGGATTGCCGCCATCAGCCTCGCATAATCCGGCAGGCTGTCGCCCGAATCAGCGCTGCCCGTGCGGATCCCGCCGGGGCTGCTGAGGCGCGTTTTCCATTCATTTCCAAGCATTTCATCACGCAGCGACCTGATCTGCTTTGCCTGCTCCTGCAGGCGCAGGTACTGGCTGTGCAGCTCGGTGAGGCGCTGGTTCTGGATCGACGCGGGCTGCATCTGCACGTCGCTGTCGATGATGGCTTTCAAGCTCGCCTCGATCGAGTTGACCAGCGATTCGCAGCGCTCCAGTTGTATCAACCCGTCGGTGATCGAGCCGCGGATCGGTGCGGTGTCCTTTGCGAACATCGCGTCCATCTCGGCCAGGAGCTTGTCACGCTCTGCGACCTCGGTGTCGAGGTTGATGTGGATCGCGTCGATCGCAACAGAGGCGCGGGCGTACTCATCGATCAGGTCGCGGACGCGCTGCTGCTGCTCCGCGCTGATCTTCGACCCGCCGAGCATCGTGACCAGGCGGTGGGGCGTTGAGAGTTCATCGAGGACCTTACGGCTCTGCGGCGAGAGGCTGTAGCGGCGCGTCGAGGTCAGGTCGTATCGGACCCACTGCCGGCTATCGGGTGACATGCCGCGGTACTGCCAGTAGACGACGTAGTTGAGGATGACGGTGATGCCGACCGCCGCGACAACCGCGAGCGTCACGAGCAGGCCGTTGGTAGACCGCCGACGCACGGCGGATGGCGCAATCGCTTGATTTTGCTTGTTTTTCTTCATCGCCACCGCCTGCTCTGGACGAGCGTGGTGGCGAGGAAGAGGAAGAGCGCCGTGCCGGAGAGGAAGTAGACGAAGTTACGGATATCGATGAGTCCCTTGGCGAAGTCGGCGTACTGCTGGTTGACGCTCAGGTAGTTGATCAGCCGGCGGACGGCGGGGTCGGGCATCGCTTCGCCGGCGACGTAGTAGGCGGCAAAGGTGGGGATGGCGATGATGAAGACGGTAAGCAGAAAGGCGATGATCTGGTTCTGCGTCCAGGCCGAGGCGAAGACACCGATCGCCAGGTACAGCGATCCGACGAGCAGGAGCCCGAGCAGGCCGGTGAAGATCGGCCCGCGCTCCGGCGAGCCGACACGCTCAAGCGCAATGGCGTGCACGACCAGCGGCAGCAGCAGCACGCAGAAGAACGCGAGTGCGCCCAGCCATTTGCCGATGACGACCTGCGCATCGTTGATCGGGCTGGTCATCAGGCGTTCGAAGGTGCCGCTGCGGAGTTCTTCGCTGATCAGCCGCATGCTGATCGCCGGGGCGAGGAACACCAGCAGCCAGACGACCGCGTCAAAGGTCGGACGAATCGACGCGGGCTTGCCGGGCTCGAAGGACTGGAAGAAGAAGGTCGACGAACCGATCGCGAACGCCCCGAGCACCACGTAGGCGATCGGCGAGTAGAACAGGGAGGCGAGTTCGCGTTTGGCGATGGTGAGGGTCATCTCCATCCTTTCTTCGCCGACTCGGGCCCGGCCAGTGTACAAATGGCGTTGATCCATTCTTTGTATTGTTGGTCATCCATGAAAGCGTTGCGGGGAACTGCGATGAAGTGGTGCCGACTTAAATAAATCAAAAACCCAATTCCAAAATCACGTACTTTTGCGATCGATTCGCCTGCTAGTGTCGCCTCGATGATCTCAGAGTCCATACATACTCTATTATCTCTGATGGACAACCGGGTTTGCCGGTTGGAGTCAGGGAGGCGCTTCCAGCCGCGAATCACTTTATAGATGTAGTAGTGGCGAGAACAGAGTAGGTAGATACCAATCAGGATTGCGCAGGTGCCTAACACCAACATAGGCGTTGTACGCAAAAGGGCAAAGCCGATCAGGATGTTTAGTGAGCCAGTCACCCACCGCGAGCGCATTAGCGGATAGTCGCCGTAATGCTTCCAGAGAAGCCGGCGATATGTTGGTTCGTCCAGGGTGTAGGTCACGGGTTCAGGCATCAGTGTTTTACTTGGCAGGTGTAGCGTGTTGAGCTTTTTGTGCTACAGCCTCAACAAAATACCGCTCGAGCGTCGGCGCGTGCAGGTGCAGTTCGCGGATCGGGTGGCCGGCG
>JBGSTE010000639.1:0-4124 GCA_041736655.1 Phycisphaeraceae bacterium
CGCGCGTCCGTGCGGTTGCCCTGGCGATCTACCGGGCCGTCGGCGACCTCGCGCTGACCTACATCAATCCCCCCGCGAGCTTTGAACTCACCGGCCAGCGCATCCGCCTGCCCGATCAGATCATCGAGCGGCGGATGGCGACGTGCCTGGACCTTTCGCTCCTGCTGGCGGGCTTGTTCGAGCAGGCGGGCCTGCACCCCTTGATCGTGATGGTCAAAGGCCACGCCTTCGTCGGGCTCTGGCTCCATGAAGAGCGGTTCCCCGAGCCGGCGGTCGACGAGCCCCTTCGCCTGCGAAAACGCGTACAGCTTGGCGAGATCCTCGTCCTGGAAACCACCGGCCTGACGCACAGCCCGGCGATGTCCTTCGACGCCGCCTGCGACAGCGCCGCCCGCAGACTCGACGACGTCGCAGCATTTCACTACGCCGTCGACATCCGCACCGCTCGCGCGCGGCACATCCGCCCACTGCCCCTGCGCGTCAAGCCCGGCACGTACGACCTGATCGACCTCTCACAACAGCAAGTGCACCAAGAAGCGACACGGCTTGGCCGCGCCGAAGCGCAAAGCGACGGCACATCGCCAGACATCACCGAGAGCGATCACACCCAAGACGCCGATCGCGAAGCAATGGAAGCAACAACCGCCTCCGCCTCTGTCGCCAGGCTCAATAAATGGAAGCGCAAGCTGCTGGACCTGACGCTGCGTAACCGCGTGCTCAACCACCGCGACACGAAGAAGTCGATCCCGCTGGAGGTGCCAGACCCGGCCGCGCTCGAAGACCTGCTCTGGCAGGGCACGAGTTTCAGCGTCCTGCCCCGGGCCGAGATGATGCAAGGCCCCGACCCGCGCAGCAGCGAACTGCACGCCCAGCGCACCGGCGAAGATGCAAGGAAAGCCTTCCTGCAAAGCGAAGTGCGAGACAATAGGCTCCACGCCGACCTGCCCGCCGGCGAACTGGACAAACGGCTGATCGAGATCTACCGCGCTGCCCGGCTGAGCATGGAAGAGTCCGGCGCGAACACGCTCTATCTCGTCGTTGGCTTTCTCAAGTGGTACGAGACGCCATCAAGTGAGCAGGAACGACTCGCGCCGATCCTGCTCCTGCCCGCCGGGCTCGAGCGCCTGCCCGCGGGCCGGGGATATCGCCTGTCACTCATCGAGGAAGACCCGCAGATCAACGTCACCCTGCTCGAAAAGCTGCGGGCCGAGTACAACATCGACACCACCGGCCTTGAGGAACTGACCGAAGACCAGTCGGGCCTGGATGTCCGCAGCATCCTCCGGCGGTTCCGTGAGGCGGTCAAGGACATCGCGCGCTGGGATGTCGTCGAGCGCGTGGACCTGGGGCTCTTTAGCTTCAACAAGTTCCTGATGTGGCGCGACCTGCAACAGCGAAGCGCCCAACTCATCGCCAACCCCGTCGTGCGTCGGCTGGTTGATCCGGCCTCGCTGACCACCGCCAACAATCCGATGCTGCCCGATCCGCAGGACATCGATCACACACGCCCGCCACAGCAGATGCGCTGCCCGATGGACGCGGACTCATCGCAATTGGCCGCGGTCATCGCTGCTGAGGAAGGTCACAGCTTCGTGCTCGAAGGCCCGCCGGGCACGGGCAAATCGCAGACGATCACCAACCTGATCGCCCAGGTGCTCTCTCGTGGCAAGCGGGTTCTGTTTGTCTCAGAAAAGCGCGCGGCGCTGGAGGTCGTGCATCGACGGCTGGAGAAGATCGGGCTCGGGCCTTTCTCGCTGGAACTGCACTCGAACAAGGCGAACAAGCGCGCGGTCATCGAACAGCTCGGCCAAGCCCTTGAGCTGCAACGCCAGTCGCCACCGACGAACTGGCTTACTCACGCCGACGAACTGATGCAGACCCGCGATCAACTCAACACGCTCGTTGAGGTCTTGCACCGTGAGCGGGCGATCGGGCTGAGTGTCTTTGAGGCCGGCTGCGAGCTGGTTCGGCTGCGTGAGGTGCCGGAGCTGGATTTGTCATCGCTCGATGTGGTAGCGATCGATGCGGGTCGATTGGCCACGATGACCCAGACGGTCGAGCGCCTGGCCACCGCCGCCCACGCGATCGGCCAAGTCGCCAACCACCCCTACCGCGCTTCCAACCTCACACGCTACAACACCGAGGTGCCCGGCAAACTGCTGAGCGCACTTGGACCGGCGGAAGACGCGGTAGAGCAGGTCGGCGACGCCGCAGCATCGGTGCTGACGCTCCTTGGCTTAACTAGGCTCACGCCCGCCGAACTCAGCAGCGATTTGACACGCTGGCTGATCGAACTCGGCTCGCTGTTGGGTAGTCCGTACGTTCCGACGCGGGAACTAATCTCGGTCCGTGACTTTGATGCACTCCAATCGGCGATACGCGAAGAGATCAAGCTCGGAGAAAAGCGCGATGCCGATCGCGCACGGCTGTTTGAACGCTACAACGAACGCGTCGTCAACGAAGACCTGCCCACCTTGCGGAAGCAGCTTGCCGAGGGCATGACCGCCCTGCCGATCCTGTCGTGGTTTAAGTGCTACAGCCCGCGTAAACGATTAAAACTCTGCCTCAAGCCCGACGCGAAGCTGCCCGGCGGCGCCGCCCTGCTCGATGATCTGGACACGCTCATCCGTGTCAGCGAAGCGACGCAGAAACTTAAATCGCAGACCAGTCCGGGCCAGCGCTACCTCGGCAGCGCCTGGCGAGACGGCCAGGCCAACTGGGCTGAACTCCTCGAACTGCTCGACTGGTGCGCTCAAGTCCGCGACCACTTCGTAAGCCCGGCTAGTACCGCACTGGGTGATGAGCCGGCCCGGCTGGGCACGATGCTTCGCCTGTCGATCGATGAACGCAGCAGGACACAAAACGCACAAGCCCAGGCAGCGTTCAGTTCGCTTGGGCTTGCGGTTGAAGCGCTTCGCCAACGGCTAGGTGTACTTGAAGATCTGCTAGCTGCGGACGCTCAAGCAGCGTGGGGAGAGGCTGACGAGCCCGGCTGGCTGGACACGATCGCGTCAACACTCGAGGCGTGGCGGACCGACCCGGGTCTGCTGCGCGACTGGTCGCACTGGTGCTCGGTGCGTCACGAGGCGCAAGGGCTCGGTCTTTCCCCGCTGATCCAAGCGCACGCGGCGCGGGTCGTGCCCGCCGGTCGACTGGGCGAAGTGTTCCGCAAGTCGCTGCTGTCGCGGTGGTATGCGGGGGTCGTCGGCAGCGAGCCGGCGCTGGCGCAGTTTCATCGGCTGGACCATGAGCGACAGATCGACCGCTTCCGCACGCTGGACGATCGCTACCTCAAGCTCACGGCGTTGCAGGTCCAGGCGGAGCTTTCGGCGCGTTTACCTTTGCAGGATTCAGATGCACATGCGAACTCGGAGGTCGGCATCCTTCGGCGACAGCTCAAGCTTAAGCGTCAGCATATGCCGGTGCGGAAGCTCATCGCGTCGTTGCCGAACCTCTTGCCGAGGCTCAAGCCCTGCCTGTTAATGAGCCCGCTGTCGGTGGCGCAGTACCTGGATGCGGCGGCGAATAACGGCGGCACCACGGCGAATCTCTTTGACCTGGTGGTGTTTGACGAGGCCTCGCAGATCCCGGTGTGGGACGCGGTCGGGGCGCTGGGCCGCGGCGCTGCCTGCGTGGTCGTCGGCGACTCCAAACAGTTGCCGCCCACGTCTTTCTTCCAGAAGCTCGAGTCGGATGAGGAGCTGCCGGACGAGAACGATTTTGTTGAGCTTGAAAGTATCCTCGATGAGTGCAGCGCGACCGGCCTGCCGAGCATGCGGCTGCTGTGGCACTACCGCTCACGGCATGAGTCGCTGATCGCCTTCAGCAACGCGCACTACTACGACCACCGGCTGAACACCTTCCCCAGCGCGACCGATCACAGCGAGGCGCTGGGCGTGACGCTGCGACTGATCGATGGTGTCTACGATCGCGGCAGCACACGCACCAACCCGGCCGAGGCCAAGGCGCTCGTTGCCGACGTCGTCGATCGCCTGCGCCGCAGCACGCGCGAGAGCTACCAGAGCATCGGCATCGTGACGTTTTCGATCCCGCAGCAGACGCTCATCGAGGACCTGCTGGATCAGGCCCGGCGGGAAGACCCGGCGATCGAGGTGTTTTTCACC
>JBGSTE010000664.1:0-3522 GCA_041736655.1 Phycisphaeraceae bacterium
CGCTCACGCGCGGGGCCTGGCGCGGCAACGGGATGCGGCTGGGCGTCATCGGCCGTGAACAGTTCGACGCGTTCGCGAAGGTCATGCCCCAGCCGGTCAACATGAGCCAGACGCTGATCAACCGCAGCCCGCACCCGGTGCCGATCATCGAGACCTCGCAACTGGCGGGCGACCTGTTTTTTGCCGTCGACCTGACCCGCCCGCCGATGCCCCGGCAGGTTGAACAGATCGTCGGCGGCAAGAACAGCACGCTGCGCCTGCTCGGACGCATCGAGACCGACGACGCCGGCCGACACACCCTGGTCCTCATCCCCCAGCACTACATCCCCTCGCCCTTTGACCTCATCCCGCGAAACCCGCTGGAGAAAGAACTCGACGGCCGGGTCTTCAACGAACTGACCGTCCGCCTGACCCTCGAACAAGACCAGGTCGCTGTCGTTGATCTGTACTGGCCCTGGCCCGAGCGCGCATTGCAGCCGGGCGAAGAAGAACGCCAGAGCGAGCGTCAGGAAGAACCGCAAACGCAAGCTGAACAAGAAAAAAGGGACAGTCCCTATTTACTGCCGCGTGATAACGACCCGGCCGCCCCGCCGCCACACATCCGCCAGCCCGATGCGGTCGTGACCGACGGCTCAAAACCCAAGACCGACAAAGACAAGCCCGCAGTGCAAGAGCCGACAACACCAGCGGACACCCCCGACACGCCCCCGCGCGTTGAGCGCATCGCCCCGCCGCTCCTGACGAACTTCGGCAGCACGCTCCTGACCGGCACACGCATCCGCCAGCCGGTGCGAAAGGTGCTGTTGATTTCGATTCAAGACCCCAAGACGCCGCCGCAAGAACAGCCCGAACCCTGATTCGTGTAGCACGCATCGCGTGAATCAATCGCCTGTGGCTGCTGATCCCACCGAAGTGCCTTAACGATGATAGACGCGAAAGGCCGGCAATTTCCGGAGGAATGTCAATCGCCCGCCTTGCCTCAAGGCCCGGGTCAGTGCAACCGTCATCGCTTAAATCCTTAAGGCACGGCAAGCGAATCGTTTGCATCTATTGCTGTGTGATAGCCATATCCGACGCGATAGAAGAACTGCCCCGCATCGTGACTGTGTGCCTGGACATCGATTTGTCGGATCGAGGTGATGTAGTCGAAGTAACCAGTAATTTGGTTGTCTGAGAGCCGGACGGGATCCTCATCGATCAGGATGACATCGAGCCCCTCAATCAACACGCTGGGGTGCCAGTATTCATACATCAGGCTGTTACCACTGAAAAGGTGTCGGCCGGTGGTGTCTCGAACCCCTTCGAGGTTGTCGTCATGATGATGCGCTGGCTCATCGCGGAAGCGGTAGAAAGCCAAGCGACTTGCGATGCCATATTTGTCAAGCCCGACAACGATTGACTCAATGCCTCGCTCATCTTCAATGGCGTCCTCCAACGCCTCGACTTGATAGCCCAGGTCACGCCAACCCGCGAATACGAACTGGTTGGGGTAGCTGACCCCCGGCAGGCCGATCGAGGTGTAGTAGAGGAAAAGGCTGTATCCCAGCATCAGGCAGGTCACAAGTTGCGTCCAGACGTTTGCACGTCGGCGCGACGCAAGCGAGTCAACAAGGGCCCGGTCCGGCACGAGTCTCGCCGCCAACAAAGGGATCGCCGCCAGCCAAAGCGGGCCCGTCCAGTTCATTTTCGGCTCGTGCCGGAGACTGAACAGTATGAACACCCCAAGCGGCACAAGAGTAAACACGAGGACGAACAGAGACCTGGCGTGTTGTTTCGCGTTCGCCGGTTCAGCCCCAACCCAGCGTTGACGAAGGCTCGAGCCAAACACCTGCATCAGGGCGATCACGCCGACAGGCGTCAAAAGCAACAGCACCGAGCCGATCAGAAGCGGCAGGCCGAAGACAGGCTCACTTTGAAGCCGACGCACCGATTGAAACGCAAATGATGCCCATTCATGCCGAGCATTCCAATAAATCACCGGCGAAAAGACCAGGATCGCCAGCCCGACCGCCGCATAAGGCCTCAGGCTCACCAGCCAATGCCGAGAGCGGGGATCCAGCAGCACAAACAGCAGGATCGACGGACCCAGCAGCGCAATGGAATACTTGGACAGCATGCCCAGCCCGATACACAGGCCCACCCCCCACCACGCACCGCGCTGCCCGCCTATTAAGACCCGCTGCAGAAAGTAGAGTGAGCCGGCCCAGCACGCGGTCAACGGCGCATCGGGCGTCATCAAAAAACCGGTTGCAAAAAAGAATGGCAGGATCGCCAGCAATAGGACAGCGCACAGCGCCACCGTCTTGTCGAATAGTTCGCGGGACATCGCGTAGCCGAACCCGGCCGTGAAACACCAGCACACCAGCGCCCCGAAGCGCACCCCGAACTCCGTGTCCCCGAAAAACCAAGTGCCCAAATAGATCAGCCACGCCACCATCGGCGGGTGGTCCAGATAGCCCAGGCTCGGGTGCTTGGCATAGTTCCAGTAGTAAGCCTCCTCCATGAGCAGCTCGGTAAGCCCGCTATGGAAAAACCTCAGCAGCACAAGGTATGCCACCACCCCGACGCACGCGATACGCCAACGGATCAACCGGTCCCGGCCCGCACGTTCGGTGGGGAAGGCGTAAAACGCGCAGCCCAGGTAGCTGACCACGGAGCCCAGCCCGATCGCAACGAAGACCGCAAGAGTCGGTGCCAGGCCGACGTCATCCACCAGCGTGCTGAGTGCCGCCCCGCGCAGGGCCAGCGCCAGGAGCAATACCACGAGGTAGCGCAGCGCGGTGGGCAGCCTTAACGAGGCCTGTAGCATCGCGCTGTTACGGAACGACCACCGTGCATTGAGAACGAAATTAAACAAACTCGCGACCGCAAAACTCAGCAGCTGCGCAAGCGCCAACTGTACACCAACCAGCATCAGCAGGCCGAAGCAGGCGCTATCGACCAGCACGCCCATGAGGCCGACGATCCCGAAACGCAGTGCCGAAGAGCCCGACACACAGCCGCCGCCGAGCACACGCAGTTGGCTAAGGTAGGCCATGATCTGGCCTGTACCGAGTTTGGACTGCCCCGCTTCGCGCTCGCGGAATACGATCGGCACCTCGAGGACTCGCGGGGGCGGCGAGGAACGCACAAGCAGCTCGAGTCCGATCTTAAACCCGCGTGCCTCCACCCCCGCAGTAAGCAACTGCTCGCGCCCCACGACGAAGTAGCCCGACATCGGGTCGGCGCAATCGACCAAAGGCCAGGCCATCAGCGAGGCCGAACGAGAGATCAGCTTGCGACGCCAGGGCCAACCCACTATCGCTCCGCCACGGACATATCGGCTTCCGATCGACATGTCGTAGCGACCCTCAAGCACCGGCATGATCAATTCGGGCAGCACCGCTGCGGGGTGGCTCTGGTCCGCGTCCATCACCACAACGAGGCGACCAGCCGACGCAGCCGCGCCCGCGAGTACCGCACCGGCCAAGCCACGCTCTTTATCACGTGCGACCAAACACACCGCACGACGTTCCGCCCACC
>JBGSTE010000693.1:0-11957 GCA_041736655.1 Phycisphaeraceae bacterium
ATAAGCCATCGAATGGCGTTCGACGGCAGTTTTGGCCATATTGATTTTTCGATGACTCGCGGGCGTCGTCATCCGTAAGCGATGCGTTTTCAAAGGCTTGCGGCGTTTCCCGTCTCTTTCCGGCTCTTCCCGTAAATTCCCTTATTGATCAGTACTTTACATACTTTACTTGCGGAATTGATGGAGTCCGAGCTTGATCCGGCCGACCATTTTATGTAAGCTTTTACTTACAACAGAGGTCGCCATGGAACTATTCCTGATTCTCCTCGCGTTCGCCGTCCTGACCGCACTGATCCTCGGGCCCGCCGCGTTTTTGCGGGCCAGCGCGCTCGCCCGATCGGTGTCGGTGGACCTGGACCGGCTCAATTCCCGGCTCGAGCAACTGGCCACGCAACTCACGCAGGTGCAGTTACGCGTAGGCACACTTGAAGCCAACTTGAAAGCAGCCGCATCACCAAGTACGCCAGCCGTCGAAGTCGAACCCGGAACCGCTACGCAAGTGCCGACGCCGACGCAGCATCAAACGGATATCGAGGCGCAGCCTGAAGCCCACCTGATCCAGACCCAGCCGATCAATGAATCGTCGGAACTGCAAACGCCAGCGCTTTCTTCGCTGGAAGCCTGGCGTGCCGTTCGACAACGCGAACAGGCTCAAAGCGAGCAACCAGCGGGGCACGAGCCATCTGCCGCATCGAACGACGAAGCTGCCCAATCCATACTCCACTCACATGGCAACGAGACTGAGCACATCGCATCCGAAAACGACCGGCGACATACTCCCGCACCTGGGCTGTCGCTTGAAGAGATGCTCGCGGGCAAGGTGTTTGTCTGGATCGGCGCGGTGGCGATGGTGTTGACGGCGGCGTTCCTCTTGAAGCTCGGCTTTGACGAGAACATCATCACCAAGCCGGTGCGGGTGATCGGCGCGGCGGTGTTTGGTGTGCTGCTCTGGTGTGTCGGCGAATGGATGCGGAGCAGGACCGTGCTCATCGCGCAAGCATTATGCGGCGCAGCGGTCGCGGTGCTTTACGCCAGCGTTCTGGCAGGGCACGACTTGTACGAGTTGTTCGGGGCGTCCTGGGCTTTTGGCATGATGGCGACGATCACGGCGGCGGCGGTCGTACTGTCGCTGCGTCACGGCCCGGCGGTGGCGCTCCTCGGGATGGTCGGCGGATTCATGCTCCCGCCAGTGCTGGGCGAGACCTTCGGCGGGGCAACCGCGGGCATGGTGCTCTACCTGCTGGCGCTGGAGATCGGCATCCTCGCGGTCACCGGTCGACGCGGCTGGTTCGGGCTCAGCGCGCTGACGCTGCTCTTTACCGTCATCTGGTCGCTGAGCTATGTCTTCTTCGGTGACAGCGCAGGCGAGCGCACGCTCACCGCGTTACTGATCGTCGGCACGGCGGCGGCCTATCTCGTGCAAACCGCACGCGTCCACCGCGACCCCAACGCCGACCAACGCAGCAAACGCTGGACGCTGGGTCTGTCGATCTCCGCGGTGTGCTCGGCCGCGACGGTTGTTGCGCTGCTGGTCCCGCGCGGCGCGTTTTCATTGAACGAACTGTCGATGCTCGGCCTGATCTCGGCGGGCACGATCGTGCTCGCACGGTTGGATCGGCACTACCTCGCGATGCCCTTTGCCACGATGGGCCTGAGCCTGCTGGTCCTGGTCAGCGGGGCGATGACGCATCACCTCGATGTCGTGATCAATGCCGATGGGCCGAGCCTGTCTACACTTTTCACGTGGTCGATCGTCTACGGCCTTATCTACTTCATCGGCGGTTACGTCTGTTTGTGGCTCGGCGACAACAAGCGCCTGTTCACGTTGCTGAGCGCGATCGCCGGGCCCGCCTTCTATGCGGTGATCCTCCTGGCCGGTGAGCCGACGCATGGACTGCGTGAGTACTGGTGGCTGTACACGCTGCTGCTGGCGGGTGTGTATGCGCTGGCGGTTGTGCCGCTGATGCGTCGGCGCGTAGCCGAGCACGACTGGCCGACCGCGGTATTTACGGTGGTGTCGTTCGCGCTGCTGTGCGCCTCGATCGTGCAGGGCGTAGACCATCCGCGCATCGCGGTGTGCCTGGCGCTAGTGGCGGCGGTGGCGGCGCTGATCGATCGCCGATTGTTCATCCGCCCGCTGCTGCTGGCTGGAGTTGCAGTTGCTGCGCTTGCCGCGTTGATGCTGGTCGTGCCCGGGCCGTTTAACGTTGAGATCAAGGGCATCGTGATCTTCAACACGCTCTTGCCGATGTACGCCCTGCCGGCCCTGGGTTTTGGCTTGATCGCGTGGTGCGCCCGGCAGAGCGGCGAACAGCGGATCGCAGACGCCATGGCCTGGCTGACGGTCGGCACGCTGGGCGTCATGCTCGCCGTCCTCACGCGACAGGGCTTTCAACCGGACGCGTTTACTGCCGAAACATTCGCACTTTTTGAATGGTCCGCCTGCGGCTGCATCCTCATGCTCGGCGCTTTCGTCGGGCTGTGGATCGGAGCACACTACAAGCTCGACACAGTCCGCCGGGCCTGTGTCTCGGTCGCGTGCATCGGTGGCGTCATCGGCTTCATCGGCGCGCTGGTCCCCGGCAACCCGCTCTTACGCAACGATGTGGTTGGCGGATGGATGCTTGCGCTAAACCTCGTCGGGCTGTACCTCCTGCCGGCCTGGCTCTTGTGGCTCTGGTCACGCAGGCAGGCCATCGACCCGATACCCCACCTGCGCGACGCGCTGCGCGTCATGGCGATCGTATTGATAGCGCTCTTCACCTTCATGCAGGTGCGAAACGCCTTTCACACCCACGACCTGCGCGAACTGTCGATCGGCATGTTCGAGTCCGCGACGGTTGCACTGGCCTGGATGCTGCTAGGCCTGTTGATCCAACGCGCGGCGATGCTGAACCCGCAGTGGCCCGTCACGCGCACGGCCGGGCGGTGCGTCTTCACGACCGGCTTACTCACCGCGATCATCGGCAACGTCCTCTTGCTCAACCCGCTCTGGAACGCCGGCTCGGTCGGAAGCCTGCCGATCCTCAACGGCCTGTGGTACCTCTTGGGCCCAGCGATCCTCTCTCTCGCAGTCATCGCGCGCCGGTGCCGCGCAGCCGATCGACATGACTTCGCCAGGCTCGCGGGCTTTTCCGCCATCGCCATCGTCTTCCTGCTCGTGAGCCTGCTCGTACGACAGGGCTTTAGCGCCGACGGCGTGCTCTTATTCGACGCGCGACCCACCAGCGGCGAGCGATACGCCTACTCACTGGCCTGGGTGCTCCTGGGGGCCGGGCTGCTCGTGGCCGGCATCGTCACGCGACTCGACACGCTGCGCTACGGCTCGCTGGCGGTGCTCCTCGTCGCCGTCGGCAAGGTCTTCCTCATCGACACCGCCAGCCTCGACAACCTCTACCGCGTCCTGAGTTTCTTTGGCCTGGGTGTCACGCTCATCGCCCTGGGCTATCTCTACCAACGGCTTGTCTTCCGTCGTTCCTCACCTTTTAAACTCCATACGAAATCCCTATGAAAACAAGCCAACTCAACCCGCTCGCCCTGCTGCTTGCCGGCTCACTGCTGAGTCTCGGCTGTGCAACCGACCGCCCAACGGCTTCACACGTGATGACACAAGCCTGGCCCGGCGAACTGGCAATCGATGACCCCGACAGCCGAGAGGTCACCGTGATCATCGCGCTCAGCTCGCTGGTGCCCGGCGGGATCATCGGCCACTGCGGCATCGCGGTCGATAATCAGTACTGGGATTTCGGCCCAGAGCGTGTGCAAACGCTTCAGCCGATCAAGTCCATGAACTCCGTGGCCGGGCCTTGGTGGGACGACCCCGATCAGCGATGGCAGAACGACCGCACACTAAACGAGGTGCTAAACGATGTGCCCGACAAGGTGCATCCGACCGGCTCGATCCTCGCGGTGGTGCGTGTTGAAGTCACTGACGAACAGGCTGACGCCCTCATCGCGTTCTGGGATCAGACTTATCAACGCATGCAGGAGAAGCGGGACCGCTACCGCCTGCACGGCCGACAGTGCGCGAACATGGTCGGCTGGAGCCTGGCTCATGCCTTAGATGACTCAGGCCAGTCACACGATCGCCTGCCCGCCGAATTGCGGATGATGACGCCGACGCGTTTGTATGAGTCGTTGCGCGATTCGCTGCACCACACCGCCGGCCCGCGCATCGGCCAGCGGGCCGACCTCACGCTCTGGCAGCTTGGGCCTAAAGGCATGCAGCCGTGGCAGCGGCCGAGGGTCTGGCAGGCGCTGGGCATCCCGGAGCTGCCACGCACACGGCTGGCGATCGAGCGGATGAAGTTTCTGCCGGTGGCGCTGGCGGAATAAGTAGCGCGTTGCGTGTTACGCGCTTTAAAAAGATTTGCTCATTTCCCCATGGTTTTACAGGTGAATGTCCATCGTGCGCCGGTTACGATGTGACCATGAATAACACGTTCAACCGCGTCTACTGGGTCGCCCTGCTCAGCTTCATCAGCCTGCTGTCGATCGGCTGCGCGAGTAAGCCCGTCGACTGGCGGGACAACCCGCTTGATGCGGCCGACCAGACCTTCCGTTGGCAAAGACCCGAGACCGATCATTGGGGGTACACCAAAAAACTCGGCGGCCCGCGCTGGTGGGACACCGGCGATATCACGACCGCCTTTGGCTTTACCGAGCTGTTGCCCTCGTGGAACCTGGATATCCCCGCGACGAGCAGCCAGACCGCCAGCCTGCACGTCCGCACGCGCGACGCTAAGACCGGCAAGTGGTCGCCCTGGATGCAGATCGGTCAGTGGGGGCCAGCCGCGCCTGCATCTGCATTCCTTGAAATCAAGCTCTTGCACGAGCACACCTACGGCAAGGTCAACGTTGATATTCTTGAACTGGATCGCCCCGCCGACGCTTTCGCGCTGCGCGTGACGATCTCGCCGGGCTACGACACATTGACGGACGCGACAATGAATCTCCGCCGGCTCACGGCCGTGGTCAGCGGCCCGGCCCGAGGTGTGGATCGCGCTTACGTTGCTGCATTAACGGATCAACAACACGAACTCATCGAGAGCAACACATGGCGGCGTGACCTGCCCGTGCCGTTTAAGCCACAGAAGTCGCTGCCACAAAAGCTCTGGTCGCGTGGCTGCTCGCCGACGGCGACGAACATGGTGATGGCTTATGCCGGGGTCGACCTGCCGGTGAACCAGACGGCCGACGGCGTGTACGACAAGGCCCACAACATCTACGGCAACTGGGGCCGGGCCGTCGCGTTCGCAAGTGTGCATGGCCTTGACGCGGAGCTTGCTCGCTTCCGCTCCTGGGACCAGCTCAAGGCCACGATCGCCGACGGTCAGCCGGTCATCGCGTCCATCCGCTTTGAAGCGGGCGAGTTCCCATCCAACCCGATGGGCGATACCGACGGCCACCTCATCGTCATCCGCGGACTGACCACTGAGGGCGATGCGATCGTCAACGACCCGGCGATCAGTGATGACAACGCCGGCGACGGCATCGTGTACAAGGCCGATGAACTGGCACGCGCCTGGCTGGGCAAGGGCGGCGTGGCGTACCTGATCCGTCGGCCGGACTGACACATTCACCCGCTACTCACCTTCACAGACTTGTCGCTGTCAGTCTGATCGAGTAAGTTGACATACCTGCATGATTCCCTGCGTTTTTTGCGTGCCGACTGATGATGCCCACCTGATCCCCGACTGATCTCATTTGCCTTCCTGCTGTCTCTGCCGTCGCATGCCCTGCATACGTCAGGCTTGTTTTATTTACTCCAGCCTCCTGATGAAACGGCGAATATGTCCGGCCAAACTGACCCTGTTATCGCATTGAACAACGCCGCCTCCACGCGGATGGACCCGACCCGCCTCCAGTCGAAGTGGACAGGGCAACTGCGATCGTTGCTTCCCGAGCCGGCGACGCTGGTGCCCAATACGCTCTCTGGCCTGACCGTCGCGCTAGCGCTCGTGCCCGAGGCGATCGCCTTTGCACTGGTCGCCAACGTCAACCCCATGATCGGGCTCTACAGCGCATTCATCATCGGCCTTCTGACCAGCATCTTCGGCGGCAGGCCCGGCATGATCTCCGGAGCGACCGGGGCTATGGCCATCGTCGTCGTCGCCCTCGTCATCCAGCATGGCGAACAATACCTCTTCGTCGCCGTCATGCTCTGCGGCCTGATCCAGATCGCCGTCGGCCTCTTACGCATGGGCAAGCTCATCCGCATGGTCCCCCACCCGGTCATGCTCGGGTTCGTCAACGGCCTGGCGATCGTCATCGGTCTGGCCCAGCTCGAATCGTTCAAACAGGGCGGCAGCTACCTCACCGGCAGCGCGCTGGCCTTCATGATCGCGCTCGTACTGCTGACCATGGCGGTGATCTACTTCCTGCCTAAGCTCACGAAGGCGGTGCCGTCGTCACTTGTCGCGATCGTCGGCGTGTCGCTCATCGCGGTGCTTGCGCTTCCAGCGATGGGGCTGGGCGTGCATAACGTCACGGACATGATGGGTGGCGAGCCGATCAAGGGCGGGCTGCGCGAACTCTTGACGATCGCCGTACTTCCTGCCGGGCTGTTTACGCTCGCCGGGGCTTGGGAAACGCTGACGATCGTCTGGCCGTACGCGGTCGTCCTCGCCGGCGTCGGGCTGATTGAGTCGCTGATGACGATGTCGCTCATTGACGAGATCACCGAAACCCGCGGACGCGGCAACCGCGAGTGCATCGGCCAGGGCATCGCCAATATCACCTGCGGGTTCTTCGGCGGCATGGGCGGCTGCGCGATGATCGGACAGTCGCTCATCAACGTGAACTCCGGCGGGCGAAGCCGGCTATCCGGCATCGTCGCGGCGGTGATGCTGCTTATGTTCATCCTCTTCCTCGGGCCCTGGATCGGCATGATCCCCATGGCGGCGCTCGTCGGCGTCATGTTCATGGTCGTCATCGGCACCTTCGAGTGGGCGTCGCTGAAGATGTTCAGACGCATGCCCATGTCCGACATGCTCGTTATGCTCACGGTCGTCCTCATCACCGTCTTCCTGCACAACCTCGCCCTCGCGGTGCTCGTCGGCGTCGTCATGGCGGCGCTCGTCTTCGCCTGGCAGCACGCCAAGCACATCTTCGCCGACACCAAGCTCAACGAGCACGGCAGCAAGATCTACCAGCTCCACGGCCCGCTGTTCTTCGCCTCGGTCGAGTCCTTCAAACAACTCTTCAACCCCGCCGAGGACCCCGACGACGTCGTCATCGACTTCTACTACACCCGCGTCTACGACCAGTCCGGCCTGGAAGCGATCAACGCCATCGCCGAGAAATACCGCGCCCAGGGCAAACGCCTGCACCTGGTCCACCTCAGCGCCGAGTGCGCCAAGCTCCTGGATAAAGCCGGCGACCTGGTCGAAGTCAATATCAGCGAAGACCCCCACTACCACGTCGCAACCGATCGGCTGGGGTAATTGAATGGTAGGACAGGCATTCCTGCCTGTCGATCGGCCCAGCCAAATGTTATGCGACGAATCGAATGAAGAGTGCTCGTGACAGGCAGGAATGCCTGTCCTACCTCCGGTAAACTACCCCCATGACTACCACTCCCCACCGCATCTTCAACTTCTCCGCCGGCCCGTGCACGCTGCCCCCGGAAGTGCTCGCAAGCGCGGCCGAGGAGTTGCCCAACTACCGCGGCAACGGCATGTCGCTCATCGAGATGAGCCACCGCAGTAAACCCGTCATCGCCGTCTTCGAAGAAGCCACCGCGCTGGTGCGTGAGGTGCTCGGCGTACCGCAGGACATGCACGTCCTCTTCATCGGCGGCGGCGCGACGTTCCAGTTCGGCATGATCCCGATGAACCTGCTCACCGCAGGCAAGACCGCCGACTACATCCACTCCGGGGCCTGGGCCAAGAAGGCCATCGAAGACGCCAAGGTCGTGGGCAAGGTCAACGTGATCTACGACGGCAAGGCCAACAATTACACCACCCTGCCCGATGCCTCTTCGATCAAGACAACCGCCGGTGCCGCGTATCTGCATGTGTGCAGCAACGAGACCATTGGTGGACTTCAATGGCAGGACTACCCCAATCTTTCGGGGGTGCCGATCGTGGCGGATATGTCCAGCGAGATCATGAGTCGGCCGATCGATTTTTCCAAGTTCGGCCTGATCTACGCCGGGGCTCAGAAAAACATCGGGCCCGCCGGGGTGTGTCTGGTCCTCATGAAGAAAGAGCTCGTCGAGCAGTGCCCGAACAACCTCGTCGGGTATCTGAACTACAAGGGCCACGTTGAAGGTGAGTCGATGCTCAACACCCCACCGGTGTTCCAGGTCTACATGATCAAGCTGGTGATGCAGTGGCTCAAGGCCAAGGGCGGCCTCGCGTGGGCGCAGAAACAGGCAGAGAAGCGATCTGAAATCCTATACAAAGCGATTGCCAATTCCGGGGGCGGTTTTTACAAGTGCCCGGTGGACGCGAAGTACCGCTCAAAGATGAACGTGGTGTTCACGACGCCGAGCGAAGCGCTGGACGACCAGTTCGTCAAAGAAGCCGAGAAACAAGGGATGTCAGGCTTAAAAGGCCACCGCAGCGTGGGCGGCTGCAGGGCAAGTATTTATAACGCAATGCCTGTGGAAGGCGTGGAAGCGCTGGCAGGATTTATGGGTGACTTTGCGGCGAAGAACGGGTAGTGTTTTAGCCACAGATTTCACAGATGGCACAGATTTGAACCACGAAGATACGAAGGTCACGAAGAATACCAATGAATTCTTCGTGTTCTTCGTGACTTCGTGGTTTAATGGATTGAATCTGTGCTATCTGTGAAATCTGTGGCTAAACCGACTCAATCACCCCATAAACCTCCTCCACCGTCTGCACAAACGTCACCAGCTCCAAGTGCTTAGGCTTCGCGAACTTGTGCTGCACGAAGTGGTTGAACAACTCGATGAGCGGGTCGTAGAAGCCGTCGGGGTTGACGATGATCAGCGGGCGGTCGGTGTAGCCGAGGATTTTCAGGACCAATATCTCTGACAACTCTTCTAGCGTGCCAAAGCCGCCGGGGAGGACGACGAAGGCGTCGGCGCGTTCGTCCATGATTTGTTTGCGCTCGCGCATGGTCTGGGTGACGATGAGTTCGTCGGCGTGGTGGTAGGCGATCTCGGCGGTGGTCAGCGACTGCGGGATGACGCCGACGACTTTGCCGCCGAACGCGTGGACGGCCCGGGCGCAGTCGCCCATGAGCCCGACGCTGCCCCCGCCGTAGACGAGGGTGTCGCCGTGGGTGGCGATAAGCCGGCCGAGGTCTTTCGCGGGCTTGCGGAAGGCCGGGTCGATGTGGTCCGAGGACGAGCAATAGACGCAAATGGATCGCATGTTCGTTGGGGTCTGGGTTTCAGGGGTTGGGGTTTGGGTCAGAGCGGCAAGCGAAAGCGAGCGACAGCGATATCATGAGCGGCGGCATCATGTAAGGCATCAGGCCCAACGTGCGCGGTCATCACGGCTCCGGCTTTCGCTGGAGCGAGGTCGAAGAGTTTAGCAGGTCACGCCTCTACGACTTACCCATGTTGTTGCGGTAGCCCCGGCTCGAATCGTCGGGCTTGTCGTTATTCGCTTGATCGTGCGGGTGCGCGTGTGGGTCGTCTTGCTCGGGCCGGTGGGCGCTGCGGGAGAGGTTGGCGGCGTTGCGTTGGGTCGAGCGGTTGCGGGCTTCGTTGACGGTCAGGGGTCTGCCCTTGAAGTCCTTGCCGGAGAGTTGCTCGATGGCGTGCCGGGCTTCATCGTCGTTGGCCATCTCGACAAAGCCAAAGCCACGGGGGCGGTTGGTCTCGCGGTCGGTGACGAGCGCAGCCCGATTGACCTGGCCAAAGGGCTTGAACAAATCAACAACTTCCGCTTCGGTCGTGTCGTAGGGCAGGTTGCCGATGTAGACGCTGATCACAGTGACACCTCGCCGATCGAGCGAGAGGAAGCATGCGTCCGTCAGCCCAGATAACAGGGCATGCTTCGAGTTTGGGTTGCGTGATCCAAAGAGACGTGATCCGCAGAGGCTACAAAATTATAGCATTTCTCGTTCTTGCAAGGTGTCAAGCCTTGGCTGATATGTGAGGCCTAGCTCAGCAGCCTTTCGAGGTCGTCGCGGGTCAGGTTGGCCAGCACGTTCTGGTCCCCGCCGACGATGGCGTCGGCCAGGTCGCGTTTGCGGGACTGCAGCTCGAGGATCCGCTGTTCGACGGTGTCCTCGCAGATGAGTCGGTAGGCGAAAACCGGCTTTTTCTGACCGATACGGTGGGTCCGGTCGATCGCCTGGGCCTCCACCGCCGGGTTCCACCACGGGTCCATAATAAAGACATACTCCGCTGCGGTGAGGTTCAAACCCACGCCGCCGGCCTTGAGGGAGATCAGGAACACGGGCAGGTCCGGGTCGGTCTGGAAGCGCTGGACGACGTCCTTGCGGTTGCGGGTCTGGCCGTCGAGGTAGGCGTACTTGAAGCCGCGCTGGTCCAGGCGCTTACGGATCAGGGCGAGCATGGAGGTGAACTGGCTGAAGACCAGGGCCTTGCTGCCCTCGGCGATGATCTCGTCCAGGCGGAGTTCGAGCTCGTCGAGCTTGGCGCTTGGGGCGGTGTCTCGGTTGATGGTCACCGCGGCGGTCTTGTCGATCAGGGCCGGGTGACACGCGGCCTGTCGCAGACGCAGGAGCGCTTCGAGCACCATGAAGGTGGCCTGGCCCAGGCCCGTCTTGCCGTTGGCGGCCTGTCCGTTGGCGGGTGTGGCCGCGTCGAGCTGGTTGAGCAGGTTGCCGCGGTAGTAGGCGCGGAGCTGGTCGTAGATGCGGCGCTGCTCGGGCTCCATCTCGCAGATGATCGTCTGCTCGGTCTTGGCCGGCAGATCGGTGAGCACCTGCTGCTTGGTTCGGCGGAGGATGAACGGGCGGATGGCCGAGGCGATCTGCGCCAGCGCGTCGGGGTGGTTCGCGTCGTTGCTGGCCGGCTCACCACCGGAGGCGAGGTCTGCTGCGGCTTCGGCTTCCGCGGTCTCGGCATCGATCTCGGTGGGTACCGCGATGGGCAGTCGGTCCGACCGGCGTGTCACACCGCGCGCTGACGTGGCGCTGCGGATGAGTTCCGCGAAGCGCGCCGACGAGCCGAGCATGCCGGGGTTGAGGTACTCGAAGATCGACCACAGGTCGCCCAGGTGGTTTTCGATGGGCGTGCCGGTGAGGGCCAGGCGGTGCTTGGCGTTGAGCAGGCGTGCCGCCTTGGCCGACTGGCTCTGGGGGTTTTTGATGGCCTGTGCCTCGTCGAGGACGGCATAGTCGAACTCGGTCTGGCGCAAGAGGTCGATATCGCGCCGCATCAGGCCGTAGGACGTGACGATCAGGTCGAAGTTGTCAAAGCGCCCGTGGTGCTGGTCACGGTCGGGCCCGGCATAGGGCAGCACGCGCAGCTCGGGCGTGAACTTGCGGGCCTCATCGACCCAGTTAAAGACGACGCTGCGCGGGACGACGATGATGGCCGGGCCCGTCGCGCTGTGCTTCAATTGCGATTGGGCGGAGGCGTCGGTTGAGCCGTTGGACTTGCCTTGGGTTGCAGTTGTCCCCGCGGCAGCCGGTCCGCCGACGGCGAGCAGTTCATCCATATGCTCCGCGAGGCCGAGCTTGCGGGCCTGGATCATCGCGAGGACCTGGATGGTCTTACCCAGGCCCATGTCGTCGGCGAGGATGCCGCCCATGGCAAAGCGTCGCAGGAACGCCAGCCAGCCCAGGCCGTGCGCCTGGTAGGGCCTGAGCGTGCCGCCAAAGTCCTTGGCCGGTGCCAGCGAGTGGATGCCATCGAAGGCGCGAAGCTGCTGGCGTACGAAGTCAAAGCGCGCGTCGACTTCGATGAGGTTCTGATCGCCCAGCAGCGCATCGAGCATCGCCGCCTGTGACGAGCGGAAGCGCAGGTGGTCGCCCTGCACCTGGCCCAGCGCGGTGAGCAG
>JBGSTE010000700.1:0-1967 GCA_041736655.1 Phycisphaeraceae bacterium
GCGGCTAGCGTATCGTGCGTTCGAGATATTCCCGTGGGTTGACACCCACGGCTACACGACCCCGTCGCTGCGCGACGAAGAGAATATCCCTCAGTTAGATCAGATTCATCATCTGCAAGAACTCCGTGTTGCTCTTGTAGCGTGAGAGTCGGTGGACCATCAGCTCCATCGCCTCGACGGGGTTCATGTCGCTGAGAACCTTGTGCAGAATGTACTTCTTGCGCAGATCCTCTTCGGACAACAGCAACTCTTCCTTGCGAGTGCCGGAGCGGTTGACATCGATGGCCGGCCAGATGCGCTTGTCCACCAGGCGGCGGTCCAGGTGGAGTTCCATGTTGCCGGTGCCCTTGAACTCCTCAAAAATCACCTCGTCCATCTTGCTGCCGGTATCGACCAGGGCGGTGGCCAAAATGGTCAGGCTGCCGCCTTCCTCGATGTTGCGGGCCGCCCCGAAAAAGCGCTTGGGCTTGTGCAGGGCGTTGGCGTCGATACCGCCGGAAAGAATCTTGCCGGAGTGCGGCACCTCGGTGTTGTAGGCCCGCGCCAGACGTGTGATGGAGTCGAGCAGAATAACGACATCGGTGCCGAACTCGACCAGGCGCTTGGCCTTTTCGATGACCATTTCCGCGACCTGGACGTGCCGGCTGGCCGGTTCGTCGAACGTGGAGCTGACCACCTCGGAGTGTTCGCTGCGGACGGTCCGCTCCATCTCGGTCACTTCTTCGGGGCGTTCGTCGATCAGCAACACGATGACGTAGCACTCGGGGTGGTTGACCAGGATGCTGTTGGCCATCTTCTGCAACAAGATGGTCTTGCCGGTGCGGGGCGGGGCGACGATCAGCCCGCGCTGGCCCTTGCCGATGGGGGTGATCAGGTCCATCACCCGCATGTTGATCTCGCTGGCGTCCAGCTCCAGGTTGAGCCGTTCGTCAGGGTGCAGCGGCGTCAAGTCGTCGAAGACGACTTTCTGCGTCAGCAGGTCGGGGTCGTTGTAGTTGATGGCCTCGACGCGGAGCAGAGCGAAGTAACGCTCGTTCTCCTTGGGTGGCCGAATCTGCCCGGCCACCACGGCGCCGGTGCGGAGGCCGAAGCGGCGGATCTGGCTCGGCGAGATGTAGATGTCGTCGGGGCAGGGCAGGTAGTTGTAGTCGGGGCTGCGCAGAAAGCCGAAGCCGTCGGGCAATACTTCCAGCGTGCCCTCGCCGAACATCAGGCCGTTCTGCTTGACTCGCTCCTTGAGGATCTTAAAGATCAGATCCTGCTTTTTCAGGCCCGTCAGCTCGGTCAGACCCTCGTCCTTGGCCGTGCGCAGCAGCAGCGGCATGGTCATCTGCTGCAGCTGCGTGATATGGGTGCCGCCACGCTTGATTTCTTCGTAGCGGTTGTTGGTCTCGGCATCAAAGCCAGTAGACTCGGAGTCCACCAGCTCGGATTCGGGCGTGAGCACGGCACTGGCGGGAACCGCCTCGTCCTCGCCCTGAGGAACGGGCGGTGCCGCCGACTCCGGGGGTTTAGGACGCAGGCGCGGTCTCAGCGTGCTATCACGACGACCCTTGGGATCAGGCATTGTAATCTCCTTCCTTCGGTTCAGGGGCCGGCCCAAAAGACTTTGGGGCTAGCGGATGTGGAGGACGGTGCCCCGCCAGCACGAGGGTCAGCCCTCGCAGGCGGTTTACCGGTCCCGATCCGTGTCCCCAGCTGTTCCGCGGTCCGAGAGATGTCTCCGGATGGACCTGGCGCAGCAGAGGCCGGCGGTAGGAAAAGTTAAGTGGTTTACAGGTTCCAGTTCATAGGGGAATCACCAAATGGACGGACGGGATGGACGGATCGTTGCCCGCGACGGTGCATCGTTCGCTTTCATGGCTTCAGCTTCGTGAGACAGGTCTGCAACTCCTCGCGGCGAAGGAGGCTATCAACCTGACGGGACAACTCTTCAGGGGTACCCGTGTTGTCGAGCACGAAGTCGG
>JBGSTE010000035.1:0-3240 GCA_041736655.1 Phycisphaeraceae bacterium
CAAGCGGGCCGGGCGTGCCTGCTCGGTCTGGTTTGATAAGGCCATGCACGACGCGGTGCGCGACGCGATCGAACTCGAAAACGACCTGCGCCATGCCATCGAGCGCAGCGAGCTGTTCCTCGTCTACCAGCCGATCATCGATCTGGAGACGGGCTCGGTCTGCGCTTTTGAAGCCCTGCTGCGTTGGCGTCACCCCGAGCGCGGCCTGATCCGTCCCGATGAGTTCATCGCCATCGCCGAGGAGTCCATGCTCATTCGCCCCATCGGACGCTGGGTCCTGCGACAGGCGATGCAGCAGATCAAGCTCTGGCGAGATCACTTTCCCGAACTGAGCCACGCGGTGATGAACGTCAACCTGTCACGCGTCCAGTTTGCAGACGAGAACCTGACCCGGTACATCCTCGATACGCTCAGCGAGCTGGGCCTGCCCCACGAAGCGCTGAGCCTGGAGATCACCGAGAGCACGATCATGCAGGACAACCTCGCTTCGATCACGCTGCTGCGGCACTTCCGCGAGTTGGGGATCAAGCTGGCGATGGACGACTTCGGCACCGGGTACTCCTCGCTGAGCCACCTGCACGAGTTCCCGCTGGACTGCATCAAGATCGACCGCGCCTTCATCGCCAATCTCTCGAACAACCGCGACTACGCCGCCGTCGTTCAGGCGATTACCACGCTCGCGGGCAACCTGGGCTTTAACGTCGTCGCCGAGGGCGTTGAAACCAGCGAGCAGGTCGCTGAACTCCAGGCCCTGTCCTGCCACAAGGCCCAGGGCTACTTCTTCCACAAGCCCGCGGAGCCCGCCATCATCGAGGCCTACCTTTCACAGCGCCAGGACCGCGCCCGATCCGCCTGACCGGGCAATCCTGCTAAAATCCCCAGCCCCGCACAGGCTTGAGGTTTAAGACCTGAGGCTTGTGTCGGGCTGTCACGCAAGCCCCGAGCCACAAGCCACAAGCCTAAACATGACCCGACCCGAAGACAAAAACATGGAAGAACTCGTCTCGCTCTGCAAGCGACGCGGATTCGTCTACCCCGCCAGCGAAATCTACGGCGGCATCCGCGGCTTCTGGGACTACGGCCCGCTGGGCACCGCCCTCAAAAACAACATCCGCGACTGGTGGTGGAAGTGCATGGTCGAGTGCCCACCCATCGGACCCGATGGCGAAATCGTCTCCATCGTCGGCCTGGACTCGGCGATCATTCAGAACCCCAAGACATGGATCCACTCCGGACACGTCGGGGGGTTTAATGATCCGATGGTGGACTGCACGGAATCAAAAAAACGGTACCGCGCAGACCATTTGTGGTACATACCTGTGTATACGGTTTCCGCAGATACTGAACAAGAAATTAAAGATGCCGGGGCAAGATGGTTTGCATACATCGATAACGATGAATCAAGTCAAAAAGCCGCATTGAAAAAAGCGAAAAAATTCGCAAGCAAAACAGGCGGCAACCTTCGCGAAGATATGTTTGCTGCTCTGACATACTTACTGAATCAAATGACAACTGATGAAGCCATGAAAAGGCTTCTGTCAACTGTTGTTGGTCCGGATACCGAAACCCCCGGCACACTCACCGAGCCCCGCGCCTTCAACCTCATGCTCGACACCTACCCCGGCCCGATCCGGGACGAGGAAAACAAAGCCTACCTCCGCCCCGAAACTGCGCAGGGCATCTTCCTGAACTTCAAGAACGTCCTGGACACCATGCGTGTCAAAGTCCCCTTCGGCATCGCGCAGATCGGTAAGTCCTTCCGCAACGAAGTCACACCCCGCAACTTTATTTTCAGGTCACGCGAGTTTGAGCAGATGGAGATGGAGTTCTTCTGCCCCCCGGAAGAGAGTCAGGCGTGGTATGAGTTTTGGAGGAATGAGCGCTACAAGTGGTGGCTGACGCTGGGCATCGCGGAAGAAAACCTCATCCTCCGCGATCACGGCAGCGACGAGCTGGCCCACTACTCCTCTGCCTGCGTCGATGTCGAATACAAGTACCCCTTCACCGCCCCCGGCTACGGGGAACTCGAAGGCGTCGCGCACCGTGGCGCGTACGACCTCACCGCACACAGCAAGGGCGAGAAGAACAAGGACTCGAACACCAAGCTCGACTACTTCGACCAGGAGCTGCAGGTCAAGCTCCAGAACGAGGGGGTCGACAAGGAAACGATCAAGGAGAAGTCGCGCTACGTCCCGCACGTCATCGAGCCGGCGAGCGGCCTGACCCGCGCGGTGCTGGTGCTCTTGTGCGAAGCTTTCACCCCGACGCCCGAGCGCGAGGGCTCCAAGTTCATCTTGAGCTTTAAGCCGAAGTTCGCCCCGATCAAGGCGGGGATTTTCCCGCTGGTGAATAAAGACGGCATGCCGGAGATCGCGCAGAAGCTGTATATGCAGCTCCGCAAGAAATTCGCCGTCGAATACGACGCCAAGCAGTCCATCGGCAAACGCTACGCCCGCATGGACGAGATCGGCACGCCCTTCTGCTTCACCATCGACGGCGACACGGTCAGCCATGGGACCGTCACCGTCCGCGACCGCGACACCCTGGCGCAGGAACGCATCGCGCTGGACCAGGTCGAGGCCTACCTCGACGCGAAATTGGCAGATTAGGAAGCTTGGATAACCCGGGCAGAACGCCGTGTGTTAAACGGGGGTATTTCCGGCTGTTCATTGGCCCACGGCCATCCGCAGGACCGTCACAGGCCCGATAAACCCACGGTTTTCAGGGCTGGAAAGCGGGTTTTAAGCCCAATTTCTATTGCATTTGTAGTCGACCTGGTGCATAATTGACGACCGTTGGACAACAACACATCCGGAAGGAAGAGAGAACTATGAAAGCCCGTTTTGCCATCGCCATGATCGCCGCCACTCTGCTGGCCAGCAGCGCCAACGCAGGTTGGTCCGCGCACTTCTCCAACCACTCGAGCAACAAGAACTCGAACAAGGTGTCGTACAACAACAACGCCAAGAAGGACAAGGACGACAAGAAGGACGGCCCGTTCTTCAGCATCAAAATCAAGCACGATCGCTGGTCCTTCAACTGGCTCTGTGACGACAAGACCGTGCAGGAAGTGTGCGACGACAAGGACAAGTTCGAGAAGGACTGCGTCGACTTCCTCCGCGAATGCAAAGACCTCAACGACTGGCGGTGCAAGGACAAGGACGACAAGGGCAAGTGCGAGATCAAGGGCTGGTGCCCGCCCAAGCCCGACTGCGAGCCCGAGCCTCAGTGTGAACCCAC
>JBGSTE010000042.1:0-4552 GCA_041736655.1 Phycisphaeraceae bacterium
GCGGCTACGCCAAGGCCCGAGGCAGAATCATCAATCCTCACCGTTAGCCGGCGGGCTCGCCCCGCTGCGGGTTTGACGCGTTCACGATCGGTCGGCCCGACAAGCCCGCCGGCTGACGGCGATGCGTTACGATTGCACGCATGCTCACCTATGTCTTCCTCACGCTCGGGGGCCTGCTGCTGGGGGCGACGGTTTATCGCTACGACATGCACGAGCGCGAGCCGTGGTGGATGCTCGTGCTCGCGATGCTCGGCGGGGCGCTGTTGATGTTCGGCGCCTTCGAGATGGAGTCGCTACTGGAACGGCTGCTCATACGCGGTGGGCTTGACTTCAATGCGTCGTTCAACAAGGCGCTGCTGGCGGCGAGCCTTGAGGAATCGGCCAAGCTCGCGGTGCCGGTGGCGGTGCTGCTGATGATGCGTCGGCACTTCAACGATCCGATGGACGGGCTGATCTACGGCTCGCTGGCGGGGCTTGGCGCAGCGCTCTTCGAGAGCGTGTGGTGGCAGTGGTACGCGCCCCCGGCGGTAGACGCCAGCGCGATCGAGGTGGCTGGGCCCAGCGCGGTCCGCTTCCTGATGCACACACTCTGGGGCGGGATCGATGGCTACGCGCTGGGCCTGATCGTGATGAAAAAACCCTGGCGCTCGGCCCTCGCCCGCTGCGTCGGGCTGGTCATGCTCATGCACTTCGCGTGGGACTACCTCGTGGGCTTCGCGGAAGATCAGACACACTGGCGCAAGCTCGTCGCGGCGGGACTCATCGGCGCTTCGGTCGTGTGGTACGGCATGCTGGTGGTGCGGACGAGTAAGTGGTCACGCGCGATGCACGCCCCGCAGAGTAAACAACGCCTGGCTGGGAAAATCATCCGGATGCTGCTCACCCGGCGGATCCGCTGATGGCTTAAGACCTGTTGCAAACGTGTTGAAAATCGCGCGAGCCGATCCCGCCGGCCCCGCCCGGCTAAACTACGAGCATGCAACGAGTCATCCTTGGTAAAACCGACCTGAGTGTCAGCCGGCTGGGCTTCGGGGCTGCGCCCATCGGCTTCCTCGCCACGCCACAGGAGCAGGTCGACAAGCTCGTCGCCATGCTCCTGGAACAGGGCGTCAACCTCTTCGACACCGCCGCGATGTATATCGACGCCGAGGACAAACTCGGCATCGCGCTCGCCGGCAAGCGCGACGCTGCTGTACTCGTCAGTAAGTGCGGCACGAAGGACAACGGCCTGCCCGGAAAAGAATGGTCGGCCGAGCTGATCACCGCGTCCATCGACCGCTCGCTCAAACGGCTCAAGACCGACCACCTGGACCTCACGCTGCTGCACTCGTGCCCGCTGAACGTTCTTGAACAGGGCGAGGCGGTGGACGCGCTCATCAAAGCGCGCGACGCGGGCAAGACCAGCTACATCGGCTACTCGGGCGACAACGACGATGCTGCCGCCGCGGCCGGGATGAAGTGGGTTGACGTGATCGAGATGTCGGTCAACATCGCCGACCAGCACAACATCGACGCGGTGCTGCCGGCCTGCAAAAAGAACCACGTCGGCGTGATCGCCAAGCGCCCGATCGCCAACGCCGCGTGGAACCCGCTCAACAAGCAGCGCGGCATCTACAAAGAGTACGCCAGCACGTATCACGAACGACTCAAGGCGATGGACATCGCCCCGCACGAGCTGGGGTATCACGGCCACATCGAGATCGAGTGGCCGGAGATCGCGCTCAAGTTCACCCTCGGCATCGAGGGCGTCGACTGCGCAATCGTCGGCACCACCAGCACCGTCAACGCAACCGCCAACATCGACGCGGTCAACAAGAACCCGCTGCGCGAGCAGGTCGTGCAGATGCTGCGCCAGGCATACAAAGACGCGGAGCTGGAGAGCGGGGAGAAGTGGCTGGGGCAGAGGTGACCCGCATATCGGGTCTCGATTTCTCACGCAAAGGCGCAAAGGCGCGAAGATCAAGCCATTAGAAACCACAGATGAACACAGATGAACACAGATATACGCAGATCAAGACAACATTGACTTGAATCTGTGTTTATCTGTGTTCATCTGTGGATAAAAATGCCTTGTTGCCTTGCCTTTGCGCCTTGGTGTCTTTGCGTGAGATACAAAACTCACCCCGCGCTTGACGCCAACTGGGTCTTCATGTCAGGCGCAGGCAGCGTCGATTCGCCCATCAGGTGTTCATCAATCGCGCGGGCCGCGCCTCGGCCTTCGGCGATGGCCCAGACGATCAGGCTTGCGCCGCGGCGTACGTCACCCGCGGCGAAGACGCCCTCGACGTTCGTCGCGAACTTGCCGTATGCCGCGTTGACTACGCCGCGGTTCATGTTGACGCCTAAACGATCGAACACCGCCGGCGTGTCGTTGCCGGTGAAGCCGATGGAGAGGAACACGTAGTCCGCGGGCATATCTTCTTCGCTGCCTTCGATCTCGTGGCTGATCTTGCGGCCGGTGACGGGGTCGGTGGTCCACTCCAGCCGGCTGATGCGCATGTGGGTAAGTCGGCCGTCCTTACCGATGAAGGCCTTGGGCATGACCTGGTATTCGCGGGGGTCGCGGTCGAATTTGGCGATGCCCTCGGCGTGGCCGTAGTCTACGTAGAACGTGCCGGTGGGACCTGGCCAGGGGTGTTCGTCGTCGCGTTCGTCGGGCTCTCGTTCGCGTCGGGTGATGTTGGTGATGGACTTGCAGCCCTGGCGGATGGCGGTGCCGATGCAGTCGGTGCCGGTGTCGCCGCCGCCGATGACGATGACGTGCTTGTCCTTGACGTCGATGCACCGGCCGTCCTTGAACTGCGAGTCGAGGAGCGATTTGGTCGCGCGGTGCAGGTAGGTCATGGCCATGAGTACACCGTCGAGTTCCCGGCCGGGCAGGTCGTCGAGGTCTCGGCCCTTGAGCGCACCGCAGGCCAGCAGGATCGCGTCGAAGTCGTCCTTGAGCGTCTGTGCGTCGATGATCTGCGCGTCGGCCGCCATACCGTGATGGGACCGCGCCTGCTCCTGCGAGAGGCCGGGGGCGCTGATGTTGCAGTTGGTTTTGAAGATGACGCCTTCTGCGGCCAAGAGGTCGACGCGGCGCTGGACGATGGTTTTTTCGAGCTTCATGTTCGGCACGCCGTACATGAGGAGCCCGCCGATGCGGTCGTCGCGTTCAAAGACGGTGACGAGGTGCCCGGCCTTGTTGAGCTGGTCGGCGGCCGCGAGCCCCGCCGGGCCCGAGCCGATGATGGCGACTTTCTTGCCCGTGCGATTTTGCGGCGGGTTGGGTACGACCCAGCCTTCTTCATAGGCCTTGTCGATGATCGCGCACTCGATGGACTTGATCGTCACCGGCGGGTCGGTCACGCCCAGCACGCACGCGCTCTCGCACGGCGCGGGACAGATGCGCCCGGTGAACTCGGGGAAGTTGTTGGTCCGCGCCAGGCGGTGGTACGCCTCTTTCCAGCGTTCGTGATAAACCAGGTCGTTCCACTCGGGGATGAGGTTGTCGATCGGGCAGCCGGTGTCGGACTGACAGAACGCCACGCCGCAGTCCATGCAGCGTGCGCCCTGCTCGCGTAGCTGGTGCAGGTCGGCGCGTTCATAGATTTCAAAGAAATCGTTGATGCGTACGTCGGGCCTGCGCGCGGGCATCGGTCGACGTTCGAACTCGAGGAATCCGGTTGGTTTACCCATGGTTTAGTTCCTGCTGCCTTGGCTCCCTCTCCCTCTTAGGGAGAGGGCCGGGGTGAGGGTCGGGCGTTGAATCCACGATGGCATGAGACAAAATAAAACGCCCAACACCTTCTTTATTCGTGGCCAGTTCACGATTCGTCACGCGGATCACGCGCAGGCCAAGCGACTCAAGGTGTTCGGTTCGCCGTCTGTCGTAGTCGTGCTGTCCGTCGTGCGACTGGCCATCCAGCTCGACCACGAGCTTGTTTTCTGCACATAAAAAATCAACGACATACGGATCAAAGGCGACCTGGCGACGGAACTTCAAGCCGCCCAAACGACGATTGCGCAACATGCCCCACAAGACGCGCTCGGGGATCGAGCTTTCTTGACGCAGTTCGCGAGCACGTTCGGTGGAGCCCGGCGAGATTCGCAGGTGTTGGGTTCGCTCTTTCATCGTTACCCGTGGTTTGTTTAACGCCGACACTCACCCCAGCCCTCTCCCTAAGAGGGAGAGGGAGCAAGACAGTCCAATCGGTTCACGCGTGGCCGACCTCCGGGGAGGCGGTGGCTTTTTTATTTTGCTGCAGGACGCGGCGGTAGTCGATCGGCATGACCTTGACGATCTGGTTGCGGGCCTTGGCCCAGTTGGCGATGAGTTTCTCGGCCACGGTGGAGCCGGTGTATTCGCGGTGCTTGCGGATCATGCCCAGGCACTCGACCTCGTCTTCGGGGTTGTCCAGCCGTTCGAGCTCGACCAGTTCGAGGTTGCACAGGGGCAGGAAGTCGCCGTCGCGGTCGTAGACGTAGGCGATCCCGCCGGACATGCCGGCGGCGAAGTTGCGGCCGGTGGGCCCGAGCACGACGACGCGGCCGCCGGTCATGTACTCGC
>JBGSTE010000090.1:0-2644 GCA_041736655.1 Phycisphaeraceae bacterium
CGTCTTTGAGCCGGTCAATCAGATCGCCAAGGCGCGCAACGCCGGGGCCCGCGCTGCGACGAGCGGGGCGTTTATCTGTGTAGACGCGGACACGACACCCGATGCCGAGCTGTTGCGTCAGGCGGTCGCGCTGATGCGTGAAGACCGGGCCATCGGCGGGGGCGGGATCATCGAGATGGACAGCCCCGTGCCGTGGACGGTTCGGCTGGTGCTGGGTTTCTGGAACACGGTCTCGCGGGTGTTTCGACTCTCGGCCGGCTGCTTTTTCTTCTGCCAGCGCGAGGCGTTTGAAACCTGCGGCGGGTTTCCCGAATCGGTGTATGCCAGCGAAGAGATCTGGCTGGCGCGCAAGCTCCGCAGGCTTGGCAGACAGCAGGGTAAGCCGATGACGATCCTGCGCGAGCCGACGGTCAAGACCTCGGCCCGCAAGACCGACCAGACCTTCCGCGTCGCGGGGATGATGCTGTTGTTCCTCGTGTTTCCCTTTGCGGTGCGTTATCGCCGGCTGTGCGGGTACTGGTACAAACGCAAGGATTTACCGGAGCAAACGCGGTGATCACTCGGCAGGCTTAACCGCGTGTTGCAGCGGCGTATCGGTGTTGAGCGTGATGCGGTAGAGCCCTTTGTTGGCGGTGATGTAGAGGGTTTTGCCGTCGGCGCCGAAGGTGCAGTTGGTGGTCTGCGGGCCGACGTTGATCGTTGCGACGAGCTGACCGGTGGGCTCAAAGACCCAGACCTTGCCGTGGCCGGTGGCGTAGAGCCGGCCTTTGGCGTCGACACACATGCCGTCGGAGCCCCCGCCCTTGCCATCGTTGAGTTGCGCGAGCTTGCGTTTGTTGGCGACTTTGCCGGGTTCTTCGATGTCGTAGGCATAGATCCAGTTCGCGCCGTTGTCCGCGACGTAAAGGGTTTTTTCATCCGGCGAAAGCACGATGCCGTTGGGGCGGACCAGTTCGCTGTCGATCGCGTGGTAAGCGCCCTCGCGTCCGGGCAAGAGTGCGTTGTCGCTCTTGATGGCTTGTCGGAAGTAGTAGACGCCTTCGACGGTGGTCTCCATATTGTCGCGGTTGCCGTAGCGCGGGTCGGTGAAGTAGATGCCGTCGGTCGAATCGATGGCCAGGTCGTTGGGGCTGTTGAGTTTGATGGCGGGTTTGTCGGTGTCTTCGCCGGTGCCGGGCAGGTGTTCGCGCAGGGGTTGGAGTTGGTAGGGTTTGCCGGTGAATTGGACGAGTGCGCGTCGGCCGTGCGAGCAGCCGTAGAGGATGCCGCGGTGCAGCATCAGGCCGTTGGTCCCCTCGGTATTTTCGATGAGGGTCTGGGTTTGGCCGGTCTCGGGGTTGTAGGCCGCGATGATGGACGCGGGGATATCGCTGAAGACGATCATGTTGCCGATGAGGGCCGGCCCTTCGGTGAACTTGAAACCGTCGGCGACTTTTTCGGGCTTGGCGTTCTCGGGCAAGAGTTGTGCGTGCGTGCAGAACGCAAAGGTGAGCGTCATCAGCAGGATGGCGAGTTGTTTACGCATGAGAATTTCCTTGTATTGCAACATGATACCCTGCGGCGTAGCGCGTGACGCGGAGCGTCCCATTCCGGTCATCTCAAACGACTTGCACGGGACGCTCCGCGTCGCCCGCTACTCGACCGTTTATACTCCAATTCATGCAAAAGCTGCGTTTTGGCATCCTGACCACCGGCAACATTGCCCGGCAGTTCGCCGAGGGCGTGATGGCTGGCTCGCGGCGTGCTGACGTCGTCGCGGTCGCGTCACGCTCGGTTCAGAGCGCCAATGCGTTTACCCAGACACACCGCATCGCCAAGGCCTACGGCAGCTACGACGCGCTGCTGGATGACCCGGCGGTCGATGCCATCTACAACGCGCTGCCCAATGCGATGCACAAGGACTGGACGCTCAAGGCCCTGGCGGCAGGTAAGCACGTGCTGTGCGAGAAGCCTTTGGCGATGGATTTGCAAGAGGCGCGCGAGATGGTTGAGGCTGCGAAACGGGCAAGCCGCTTGTTAGCGGAGGCGTTCATGTACCGCTGCCACCCGCAGACGCTGGCGGTGATTGACGCGATCCGCAGCGGCGCGATCGGGCAGGTCAAACTGATCCGCACCAGCTTCTGCTATCACACGAAGAAGATCGACGGCAACGTACGGTTTGATCAGTCGCTTGGCGGCGGGGCGCTGATGGATATCGGTTGCTACTGCGTGGACCTTGGCCGACTCATCACCGGCCAGCACCCGACGACCATCCAGGGAACCGGTCGGCTGCACGCAAGTGGAGTCGATATCGCCGCGTCGGGCGTGCTGACGTATCCAAGCGGGGTGACGATGACCTTCAGTTGCGCGATGGACACGCAGGCGAGCAACCTCGCGCAGGTTTGCGGCAGCGAGGGCTACATCGATATCCCCGTGCCCTGGAAGCCGACGCCGGGCAGCGCGTCGTGGCTGCTGCGGCAGATGACCCCGCCGAAGCAGGACGGCGGCAAAGAGCAGGGCGGGCCGGTGTCGCAGACGATTGAGAGTGAGGCGGATCGGCCGCTGTACGCCTTGGAGGCGGATGCTTTCGCGTCGGCGGTCTTGGATGGTAGCGCGTCGTTCATGCCGGCGGAGGATTCGCTGAGTAACGCGGTGGTGCTGGATG
>JBGSTE010000185.1:0-1868 GCA_041736655.1 Phycisphaeraceae bacterium
CCGGTCACTCGCTGACGCGTCGTGCTCTGATAAGCGATTTGCCCAAAACCCCGCCCAGACCCTACGCCAGATGGATTACTCCTTAAAATACAAGCAATAATGATCTGGACTCTGCGTTGATCCGATACTAAAATGAATACATCGATGCAGCGAATCCGTCATGCCATCCTGCGACTGGTGCCCGAACGCTTCCGCGATGACCGCGGCGCGACGATGATCGAGTGGTGCCTGTTGCTCGCGGCCGTCGTGCTGCCGGCGTGGGTGATTATCCGCTTCGGGCTTTACACCTTGGCCGGGCATTATGGCCTGGTGACGACAATGAACCAGATGCCGTTCCCGTAAACAACAATGAGCGGCTCGGCAAGAACCACGCCCTCCCACCAACCCCAACCCGCCAGACAATGTCCTGGCAAGGAGACTTAAAGATGGATAAGGCCCTGACTCAGATCAAGAACAACGTACTGGCACTCTGGCGTGATGACCGCGGTGCTGAAGGCCTGGAGAAGGTGCTCATCATCGCCGCCATCGCCCTGCCGCTGCTGGCCGTGCTGCTGTTTTTCTCCGGCGAGATCCGCGAGTGGGTCAGCGAGAACTGGGATTCGGTCACCGGAACCGCCGGCAGCGAAAACGACCCGGGCTCAAATCCCTTCTGATCCTGCTTGCATGACAGTGCACAACAAACGAACGCATCCTCCGGCCCCGCGCGCGTGCGCGGGGTTTTTTGCAGGGCATTTGAACTGCAAGATTCAAGTGGGGCAGACATTCCTGTCTGCCTCCCGGCAACGCCGGGAATAGATGGACGATTCGGCTTTCAGCCGATGGCAGACAGGAATGTATGCCCACTGTTGATATGAACCAAACCGCCGTCATCCTCGCTTACCTCATCATGCTCGGCATCGGAGTTGCCGCGTCCGTCACCGACCTGCGCACCGGGCGAATCCCCAACAAGCTCACCGGTCTGGCGATGCTCGCGGCGCTGGTCTTCTGGCTCGTTGCCGGGCTGATCAATGGACGCGGGCTCGTCGGCGTCGAGGGCGACATGCACAGCACGCTGGCCGCTAGTTTCTTCGGCCTGCTCTGCGGGCTGATCCCTTTTGGCATCCTCGTCACCCTCGGCGGGCTCGGCGGGGGCGACATGAAACTCATGGCCGCCATCGGCGCGTGGTCCGCCCAGTGGCAGGTTGTCCTGGGCACAACCTTTTATGCCCTCGCGGCGGCGTTTGTGATCGCGCTGGTCCTCATGATCAAACACAATCGTTTCAAACTCACGCTCTACCGGCTGCTGGGCATCGCGCTCACCAAGGGCAAGGCGGTATCCCCGGATGACGACAAGACCGCCCCGATGGTGCCCTTCGCGGTCGCGGCGGCACTGGGCTTTGCGTTCTCAGGGGCGGAGCACATGCTCGGGCTCTGGCCTGCACCCCTGTTTTAATAAACCGGCCCTGATGGCCGTAGGCAATAGCGGACGGACCATTGACGTATGACCGATAGTGCGGGAGAAATACGATATAAACCCGATGGACTATGGCGTGCCGATGATTCGTGAGTCACGCTTAATTCCCTGCTGAAACAACGCTACAATAAATTGAACGATCCTCGACCCCGCCTGCGACAACGTCGTATCAATCGGCGGGGACGCGTGGGGAAGAACGACACGGAACATTGCCATGCCTGACCCGACACCGCAGCCCGACAACGCCGTCACCTCACTGACCGCGAAAGCCGGCGACAAGGTCGACAACTACACGATCATGGAGCAGATCGGTGCCGGCGGCACGGCCATCGTGTTCCGCGGCCACGCCCACGTGCTCAACCGCCACGTGGCGATCAAGCAGCTCGTCGTCCCACCGGGCCACGCGGGCGAAGAC
>JBGSTE010000156.1:0-2585 GCA_041736655.1 Phycisphaeraceae bacterium
AAGAAGTCCGACCCGCGCATCGCCATGCCCATCGTCGCCGACGAGGGCGAGCCGATTTTTGCGCACCATCAGGTTGGATTAGGAAGAGCCGCCGCCTTCACCGCCGACGCCACCAACCGTTGGGCACAGGACTGGCTGGGAGATTGGGGCAGCGGCAGCAGCTACGCCGACTTCTGGGCCCGCACCGTTCGACAAGTCGCTCGGCCAGCCGCATCGACCGAAGCAGACCTCAGCGCCACCCTCGAAGGCGACACGCTGCGACTGCGCCTGGACGCCGCGGGCGATACCGACTTCGTCACCGGTCAAGACAAACGTGCCAGCTTTGGCAACAACCTCAGCGTCCGCGGCAGCGTCCAGACCCCCGATGGTGAACTCATCGAAGTCACCCTCGAACAGGTCGGCCCGGGCGTCTACGAAACCAATCTCTCCGCGAATCAGGCGGGCAACTATGTCGTCGACCTCATGATGACCAGCACCGAAGGCGACCAGCGCCGCGTCATCGGCGGCGCAAGCAAACCCGCCGGCGGCGAGCTGCGACACTTCCAGTCCAACCTCGCGCTGCTCAAGCAGATCGCCGACATGACCGGCGGCCGCGTGCTCGACCCGAACAAGCCCCAGGACGCGGCCCTGTACAACCGCAGCGTGCCGATCGAAAGTACCAGCACCCGGCCGCTGCTCTGGCAACTCATGCCCTTCCTGCTGGGCTTGTTACTGTTGGATGTCGCCTGCCGACGCATCGCGTGGGAAGGCCAGGAAGTCGCCCTCTGGGTCAAGGGCCGAGCCGGTGCCGTCCTCGGCCTGATGCAGACCCGCAAGGTCGAATCCGAATCGACCATGACCGCCCTCAAAGCCAAACGCCAGGAAACCGCCGCCAAACTCAATCAAGTTGAAGCCGGTCCTGAGCGCAGCGAAGGTCCGGATCGCGCCGTCTCCACACTCGGAGGCCTTTCCGCACGCATCAAAACCAAAACCAACGGCGAAGCGACCGAGCAGCCCAAGCCCACCGTCTCTCGCACGCGCAAGTTCGTCGCCAGCGAAGAAGACCTCGCCGCCGCACAAGACGACTTCAGCCAGGCCGTCGGCGGCGCCAAGGAAGGCAGCGACGCCAAGCCGATCATCACCGCCGCCATGCGCAAGAGCGACAAACCCGTCGACCAGGGCCCAACGACATCCAGACTGCTCGACGCCAAACGCCGAGCCCAGGACCGCATGAACGAGAAACAGGAGTAGTTTTGAAACCACAGATGCACATGGATGCACATGGATCAAGGCCCAATGATCTGCATGAGGTTACCGAGAAGGTGATCGGCTGTGCATATGAACTGCAGAATGAGCTGGGGTGTGGGTTTTTAGAAAAGGTTTATGAAAATGCGTTAGCACATGCCTGCAGAAGAGCGGGCCTGAAGGTTGATCAACAGTTCCCGATCAAAGTTCTTTTTGACGGGGTCGTGGTTGGTGATTACGTCGCTGATTTGATCGTCAACGGCAGCGTGCTGATTGAACTTAAAGCGGTTCAGGCATTAACAGATATCCACAAAGCACAATGCCTGAATTATCTCAAGGCCACCGGCCTTTCAGTCTGTCTGTTACTTAACATCGCGAAACCCAGAGTCGAGATCAAACGTTTAGTGCTCTAGTCCATCCGTGTACATCCGTGTGCATCTGTGGTTAAAAAGGAATAAGAATGGCCCTCCCCGACAACGCCGCCAACGAACAATCCATCCTGCAACAAGCCGACGCCTTCCGCGCCGCCTACAAGAACGTCCGCGCCCAGATCGCCAAGATGGTCGTCGGCCACAACGACATCATCGACGGCGTCCTGATCTGCCTCTTCACCGGCGGCAACGCGCTCCTCGAAGGTGTGCCGGGCCTGGGCAAAACCCTGCTCATCCGCTCGCTCTCGCAGGCGCTGTCGCTGGACTTCTCACGCATCCAGTTCACGCCCGACCTGATGCCCGCCGACATCACCGGCACGACCATCGCCGTTGAACAGGAAAACGCCGACGGCAGCAAGTCGCGCGTCTTTCAGTTCCGCAAGGGCCCGATCTTCGCACAGATCGTGCTGGCCGACGAAATCAACCGCGCCACGCCCAAGACCCAGTCGGCCATGCTCGAAGCGATGCAGGAGCGCTCCGTCACCGTCGGCGGCACGACCTACCCGATGGCAAAACCCTTCTTCGTCATGGCCACGCAAAACCCCATCGAACAGGAAGGCACGTACCCGCTGCCCGAAGCGCAACTGGACCGCTTCATGCTTAAGCTCGAAGTGGGCTACAGCTCGCGTGGCGACCTGCACGAGATCTTGAACCGCACGACGATGGCGGCTTCGCCGACGATCGAGCCGGTACTGGACGCCGACAAAATCGTGCAGTTTCAGAAGGTGATTCGCCAGGTCATCATCGCCCCGCACGTGCAGGATTATGCAGTGCGCGCGGTCCTGGCCACGCACCCCGAGGGCGAGTTCGCGAGCACGATGGCCCGCCAGTTCCTGCGCTTTGGCGGAAGCCCGCGCGCCTGCCAGGCCCTGGTCCTGGGCGGCAAGGTCAAGGCCCTCCTCGACGGCCGGGCACACGTAAGCGTCGAAG
>JBGSTE010000232.1:0-9285 GCA_041736655.1 Phycisphaeraceae bacterium
ATCGCTTCGCCGGCGACGTCGGCGGCGGCGGTGATGCCGCGCTGCAGCGCCATCGGGTTGGCGCCGGCGGTGACCTGACGGAGGCCCTCTTCAAAGATGGCCTGGGCCAGGACGGTGGCGGTGGTGGTGCCGTCGCCGGCCTTGTCGTTGGTCTTCTTGGCGACCTCGACGACCATCTTCGCGCCCATGTTTTCAAAGGGCGAAGAGAGTTCGACTTCCTTGGCGACGGTCACGCCGTCCTTGGTCACGGCCGGGCCGCCGAAGGACTTGCTGAGGATGACGTTGCGGCCGGTCGGGCCGAGCGTGACTTTGACGGCGTTGGCGAGCTGGTCCAGGCCCTTCTTGAGTTCCTGTCGAGCCCGGGCGTCAAACATGAGTTGCTTCTGTGCCATGGAGTTGGCTCCAGTCTTTAAGTGTTGGGGGTGGTCGTGCGTGTGATAGCGGGTCTGTTGGGCGGGGGGACTTAAGTCCCCCCGCCTGGAACATGATTACTTCTCGATGATCGCGAGTAGTTCGGTCTCGCGCATGATCTTGTGTTCGACGCCGTCGATCTCGACTTCCGAGCCGGAGTACTTGCCGAACAGGACGGTGTCGCCCTTCTTGACGGACAGGGTGCCGCGCTCGCCGGTGTCGGTGAGCTTGCCGGGGCCGACGGCGATGACCTTGCCGGTCTGCGGTTTTTCCTTGGCCGCTTCGGGCAGGAAGATGCCGCTCTGCGTCCGCTCTTCAGCGGTGTCAGGCAGCACGACGATGCGGTCGTCGAGCGGGGCGATCGTGGTCTTGCTGGCCTTGCCGGCCGGGGTCTTGGTCTTCGTGGCCATCGTTGGCGTCTCCGTGGTTTGATTGCTGATTGATAATTGATTGATTGATTGATTGATGGATTGATTGCTAACGGCTAACCGCTAAAGGCTGCCGGCTTGATTACATCATGCCGCCCATGCCGCCCATCCCACCCATGCCGCCCATGCCGCCCATGCCGTGGTCGTGGTGGTGGTCGTCGTGGCCAGCCTCTTCCTTCACCGGGATCTCGGTGATCAGGCAGTCACAGGTCAGGAGCACCGTCGCAACGGACGCGGCGTTCTGCAGCGCGGTGCGGTCGACCTTGGCCGGCGTGATGATGCCACGCTCGATGAGGTCGCAGTACTCGAGCTTGAGCGCGTCAAAGCCGTTGCTGCCCTTGGCAGCGGCGACCTTGCTGACGACGACCGTGCCGTGCTCGCCGGCATTGTCGGCGATCGTTTGCAGCGGGACGCTCAGCGCCTTGCGGACGATGTCGACGCCCACCTGTTCGTCGCCGGTGAGCTTGAACGAGGCGAGCTTGGCTGCTGCACGGATGAATGACACGCCGCCGCCGGGCACGATGCCTTCTTCCACTGCGGCGCGGGTCGCGTGCAGGGCGTCTTCGACGCGGGCCTTCTTTTCTTTCATCTCCGCTTCCGAGGCCGCGCCGACGTTGATCTGCGCCACGCCGCCGGCGAGCTTCGCCAGCCGTTCCTGCAGCTTCTCGCGGTCGTAGTCGCTGGTGGTCGTTTCGATCTCACGCTTGATCTGTGCGATTCGGCCCTGGATGTCCTTGGTCGAGCCGGCCCCTTCGATGATCGTCGTCGTGTCCGCGTCGATCGTGATCTTCTTGGCCATCCCCAGGTGCGAGAGCTCGACGGCGTCGAGGTCGATCCCCAGGTCCTTCATGATGGCTGTGCCGCCGGTGAGTGTCGCGATGTCCTGCAGCATGGCCTTGCGGCGGTCGCCGTAGCCCGGGGCCTTGACAGCCGCGATATTCAAAACGCCACGGAGCTTATTCATCACCAGCGTCGCGAGCGCTTCGCCCTCGACGTCTTCAGCGATGATGAGCAGCGGTTTCTTACTCTGCTGGACTTTTTCAAGGAGCGGCACGAGCTTCTGGATGCTGCCGATCTTGTCTTCGTAAACAAGGACCAGCGCCTTGTCGAGCTCGACGTTCATCTCATCGGGGTTGGTGATGAAGTTAGGCGAGAGGTAGCCGCGGTCAAACTGCATACCCTCGACGACATCGACGTAGGTTTCCAGGCTCTTGCCTTCTTCGACGGTGATGACGCCGTCCTTGCCCACGGTCTCCATCGCGTCGGCCATGATCTTGCCGATCGACTCGTCGTTGTTGGCCGAGATGGTCGCGACGTTCTGGATGTCCTTCTTGCCGTCGATCTTCTTGGCCTGCTTGTTGATCTCTGCGACGGCGGCTTCGACGGCCTTCTTGATGCCGCGGACCAACGCGTTGGCGTCGTGGCCTGCCGCGACTTGGCGCAGGCCTTCCTTGAAGATCGCCTCGGCCAGCACGGTCGAGGTCGTCGTGCCGTCGCCGGCCTTGTCGGAGGTTCGGCTGGCGGCTTCCTTCACGAGCTGCGCGCCCATGTTCTCGTTCTTGTTGGAGAGTTCGATCTCTTCAGCGACCGATACGCCGTCCTTGGTGACCGTCGGGCCGCCCCAGGATTTGTCGAGCACGGCATTTCGGCCACGCGGGCCGAGGGTGCTCTTGACGGCGGTGGCGAGCTTTTCAACCCCAGCCAACAGGCTGGCACGGGCATCGGCTTCAAAAACAAGTTGCTTGGCGGACATCGGGCAGAGCTCCTGGGGGAAGCGGGATGGATCATGAACAGAGCCTGGGGCAATCGCCGCAGGGTGCGTTCACCAGTAACAAGCGGCGGGCCAGAGTGCCACATTGTGCCGTGCCGGCCAAGAACGGCATAAACAACTGCAAGATAAGCATTTAAGAAATAATCAATGTCGCCCTTTGACCTATAGGGCATTGGTCCGGCGTGTCAGGATGGCAGGCGGAGTCAGTGTTGGCTGTCAGTGGATGCGGTCGGTCAGATGCCGCCGGCGTTATCGTCGGGGGCCGATCCGTCCAATTCGCCGGCTTTGAACCGCGCCCAGTAGTCCTCGACCTTGCGCTTGACCATCGGCGCGAGGATGATGCCCCCGATGATGTTTGGGAAGGCCATGCTCAGCAGCACCGCGTCGGAGAAGTCGATCACCGCCTGGAGGCTGGCGACCGATCCGATGAACACGAAGACCACGAAGACCATGCGGAAGATAAAGAGGGTCTTGATGCCAAAGAGGTAGCCCCAGGCCCGCTCGCCGTAGTAGCACCAGGAGATCATGGTCGAGAACGCGAAGAGCATGATGCAGATCGCCAGGATGTAGGGGAACCAGGAGGCGAGGGCATCGACCTGCTTAAAGGCATAGAGCGTGACGGCGGACCCCCCCTCGGCATTTTTGTACGCGCCTGTGATCAACACGGTCATGCCGGTGAGAAAGCAGATGACAAGGGTGTCGATAAACGGCTCGAGCGAAGCGACGAAACCCTCGCGGACGGGGTGGTCGGTCTTGGCCGCCGAGTGAGCGATGGCCGACGAACCAAGCCCGGACTCGCTGGAGAAGGCGGCGCGTCTGAAGCCCATCATCATCGCGCCGATGAACCCGCCAAAGGCGGCGTCGGCGGAGAAGGCCTGGCTGATGACTTCGCCCAGGAGCGCCGGGATCGCCGGGGCGTTGGCGAGGATGATGGTCAGGCATGCCGACATGTACAGCAGCGCCATGAAGGGGACGATCTTCGACGTCGTTGCGCCGATACGGGTGATCCCGCCGAGCACGACAGCCGCGACCAGCGCAGACATCATGATGCCAAACCCGATGCTCGCATTGGCGCGTACGCTGTCCACTTCACCGGCCGCGACCCACGGCTGGATGAACGTGGTGAAGAAGCCTTCGAAGGCCTGATTGGCCTGGAACATGTTGCCCCCGCCAAGGGCCGCGAACATGCAGAAGACGGCAAACACCACCGCAAGCACCTTGCCCGGAATCGCCAGCGCGGGGTGGACCTGGCGCAGGCCCTTGTCGAGATAGAACATCGGCCCGCCGGAGATGCTGCCGTCCGGGTTCTTGACCCGGAACATCTGCGCCAGCGTGGATTCGTGGAACTTGGCGCACATCCCGCACAGCCCGAGGAACATCATCCAGAACAGCGCCCCGGGCCCACCCGCAACCATCGCAACCGCGACGCTGGCGATGTTGCCAAGCCCGACGGTCGCCGACAACGCGGACGTCAACGCGCGGAACGGCGTGAGTTCGCCCACGTCAGACTCCCGTGTGTACTTGCCGAACACGATCTTCCAAGAGTGGAAGAAATAGCGGAGATTGATGAACTTGTGCCAGATGGTGAAGAACACGGCCCCGAGCGTCAGGAAGATCACCAGAAACGGCACCTCCGGCTCGACGAGCTTGTCCTGCCCGGTTACCGGGTCGGTGATCGTGTAATCAAATGCGTTGAAGGAGACATCGAAGAACAAGACCGTGAAGAGGTAGCCGTTGACCGTGCCCAGCGACTCGTTGAGTTGTTCGTTGAGTTTCTCGTTCCAGTTCGATTTTCTGGCGGTTTCTTCAGGCGTCGCCGTGTCGGCGGGCGGCGTCGTGTCCGGGCTTGGTGTCGCGGTGGTGGCTTGGCTTGGAGCGGGAGCCTGGTCGTTGGCGGTCGTTTCCTGCGCGATCGCTGGATGCACAAGCAGCAACGAAAGCAACACCACGGCGGCGTGCAGCCGCAGGGCGGGAGACTTGAAGATCAGGTGCGGGGCGGCGGGTCTATTCAATGGGTTCATCGAGGATTCTCTGCTGGGCGCATGTGAATGAGCAGGACATGGTCAGGCGTTGAACTTAATGTGCGTCAACCAGCGAGGGCGGCAGATCGTCGCCCACCATCCGCGGGTAGCCCAGGCGCTGGGACACGCTTTGGTTCAGTTGCTGCAAGAGCTGCTGAACTTTTTCGCTGTTGCGCTCGGCGGTGAAGCTGCCACGCATCGTCGACTGGCCCAGTAAATCCTTGAATCGCTCGCTGCGGTCGGCCAGCAGCAGGTCGGCCTGCCACAGGCTCGCGCTCAGGCGCGACGAGCCGGGGTCCGAGTCCAGGTGCAGGAACCCCGCGCCGCTGTATACGCCCACCTCGCGGTAGTAGCCCGCGTCCGTTCGGCGGTTGGCGAAGACGACGTACTGGATCGTCGCGTTGGTCGCATCCGGGTTGATCGGGGTTTGGCCGGCCTTGGGGTTCCACATCAGCCGGATCGCCGCGGCTTGGGTCGGCTCGTCCTCCGGGCCTTCGATGAGGACGACCGTGATCGACTCGGTGCTGTCGTAGACGTAGTAGGCCGAGGTAAAGTCACCACGCAGTCGCAGGGACTTATCTTCCTGGCTGACGATCGCCAGCGCGGACTGGCGGGCGATGAGCGACGAGCCGCAGCCGGTCAGGAGCACGCAGGCGAGCAGGGGCGCAACAATCACTAGCGGTCGGCTCATCGCGGCGCGTCCTTGCTCATCGGGGCGTTGACTTGACCCTGTCCTAAGTAGATGGCGGCTTGCGACGGGTTTGATTTTTTTCGTCGCAGGCCCAGCACCGCAATCGTGTCGCGCTCGACGATGGTCCGCAGTTGCTCACGCGGGACCGAGGGCAGGTTGGTGCCCTGCGTGAGCGTGTTGACAGAGTAGATGGTCTTGATGGCCTGCTCGGGCGTGACGAAAGGGAAGTTTGAACCAAAGAGCACCTGATCGATCGCGCGGAGCTGGTGGGCCAGCAGCAGTGCATTAAAGAGTTGCCAGGGGCGAGCGGTCAGGCCCGCGAGGTCGGCAAAGACGTTGGGGTGCTTGGCGAGCAGGGCAACGCCTTCTTCCACCCACGGGTCGCCGAAGGACCCGAGGATAAGCTTCAGATCGGGGAACTCGCGGACCACTTCATCCAGCAGCAGCGGCCGAGCAAACTCCATGCGGGCCTCGCGCGCCAGCACGCTGCCGGACTCAACGAGCACGGGCACGGCATGGTGCTGACAGGCCTCGAAGAGCGCCATCGCGCGGGTGTCGGTCGGGTGGAAGCCCGCGGCCGCAGGGTTGACCGTCACGCCGACGAGCCCGAGGTTCAGCGCGTTTTCGAGCGAGCGGGTCGGGTCGGTGTCGGCCTTGGGATCGATGCCCCCAAAACCCAGCAGCTTGTCGGGTGATTTACTGACGTAGCCGGCGACCTGTTCATGGGAGATGCAGCCGCCCAGGAGCGCGCTCTCGTAGCCGAGGATGACGGCAGCGTCCACCGGGGCCATGGCCTCGGCGTGGTCGTCGTAGTCGGCGCTGTGGTCTTCCCACGGGTCGATCCGTCGGCGACGCATCTGCTCGGCAACCGGTGCGCCGAACTGAGCGGTCGAGGTCCACAGCCTGGTGTGCAGGTCAAGGGTCATGCGTCGGGCCTGTTCTTCCGCGGGTTATCGGTCTTCTAATGTTCGTGCTGGGCCTGATAATCGGCGGCGCTGAGCAGGGCCTTGACGGCGGCCGGATCGCTCGGTCGGACCTTGATGATCCAGCCTGCTTCATAGCAGTCGTCGTTGATCAGCGCGGGGTTCTCGATGACCGCCGCGTTGACCTCGACCACTTCGCCGGCCACGCCGCAGTAGAGTTCGCTGGTGGCCTTGACGGATTCGATCTCGCCGAAGACCTCGCCCTTGCCGATGGCACCGGCCTTTTTGGTCACTTCGAGGTAGGTAATATCGGTCAGTTCATCGACCGCCATCTGGCTGATGCCGATGACGACCAGGTCGCCCTGGGTCTTGTGCCATTCGTGGCTGTCGAGGTAGGTACGGTCATGGGGGACGGGCATCGTTGGCTCCGGGATACAACACGGTAAAGCCTCAATCATAGAGCGATTGCTGCGAACCTACAATGTCACTTGTTCCTGCGGCCGCGCGCAGGAGCAGGAGGCGATAATCCGATCTACCATGCAGTTGCCCCGAATCGGGCACGACGATCAGCCGATAGCAGAATCAGCAGACACGCCGGCACAGGCCGAACCCGCGTGATATCGGACCGCACCAGCCCGGCACGCTTGCCGCGCGCCCGGCGGATCGCGGCCCGAAGGGCGCTCTGTATGGGACGCCGATCCGAAGTAAACCCCGACGACGACACGAGGACCCAGACGTGACATCGCACAAGCTCACCCACCTCAAGCAGCTCGAAGCCGAGAGCATCCACATCATCCGTGAAGTGGCCGCCGAGTTCGACAACCCCGTCATGCTCTTCTCGCTGGGCAAGGACTCGATGGTCATGCTCTGGCTGGCGCTCAAAGCCTTTGCCCCCGGCAAGCTGCCCTTCCCGCTGCTGCACGTGGATACCACCTGGAAATTTCAGGCCATGTATGCGTTCCGCGACTGGCTGGCCAAGGAATACGACCTGGACCTGAAGATCTATGTCAACGAAGACGGCGTGAAACAGGGCATCAGCCCCTTCTCCGTCGGCTCGGCCAAGCACACCGACATCATGAAGACCGTCGGGCTCAAGCAGGCCCTGAACCTGTACAAGTTCGACGCGGCCTTTGGCGGTGCCCGCCGCGACGAAGAAAAATCCCGCGCCAAGGAACGCGTCTACTCCTTCCGAGACAAGAACCACCGCTGGGACCCCAAGAACCAGAGGCCCGAACTCTGGAACCTTTACAACTCCAAGGTCAACAAGGGCGAGTCCATCCGCGTCTTCCCCTTGAGCAACTGGACCGAACTGGACATCTGGCAGTACGTTTACCTCGAGCAGATCCCGATCGTGCCGCTGTATTACTCGGCCCTGCGGCCGGTGGTCAACCGCGACGGCGTCCTCATCATGGTCGATGACGACCGCATGCCGCTCGAACCGGGCGAGAAGCCGATGATGAAGAACGTCCGCTTCCGCACGCTCGGCTGCTACCCGCTGACGGGCGCGGTCGAGAGCGACGCGACCGACCTGCCGACGATCATCCAGGAGATGCTCGTCGCCACCAGCAGCGAACGCCAGGGCCGAATCATCGACTTCGACTCGGATGCGTCGATGCAGAAGAAGAAGGAAGAAGGGTATTTTTGATGTGCGATGTCCGATGTGCGATGTCCAACGGGACACGCAGGTCGGCACGCGCTCCAGGGTTTGAGATCGCACATCGAACATCGAACAGCGGACATACGTGATGAGCCATCAATCAGAACTAATCGAAACCGACATCCTCGCCTACCTCAAGCAGCACGAGAACAAGGAACTGCTGCGCTTCCTGACCTGCGGGTCGGTCGACGATGGCAAGTCCACGCTCATCGGCCGGCTGCTGTACGACTCGAAGATGGTCTACGAAGACCAGCTCGCCGCGGTCAAGAACGCCTCGGGCAAGTACGGCACGACCGGCGGGGACTTCGACCCGGCGCTCCTGACCGACGGCCTGCGCGAAGAACGCGAGCAGGGCATCACCATCGATGTCGCCTACCGTTATTTTTCAACGGCGAAACGCAAATTCATCATCGCCGACACCCCCGGCCACGAGCAGTACACCCGCAACATGGCCACCGGCGCATCGACCTGCGACCTGGCCATCATCCTCATCGACGCCCGCCACGGTGTCATGACCCAGACCCGCCGACACTCCTTCATCGCGTCGCTCCTGGGCATCAAGCACATCATCGTCGCCATCAACAAGATGGACCTCGTGGGCTTCTCCGAAGAGGTCTACGAAAAGATCAAGGACCAGTACACGCAGTTCGCCAGCAAGCTCGAACTGCCCGACATCCAGTTCGTGCCCATGTCCGCGCTCAACGGCGATAACGTCGTCAACGCCAGCGAACACACGCCCTGGTACCACGGCGGAACGCTCATGCACATCCTCGAGAACGTGCATATCGCCAGCGACCGCAACCTCATCGACTTCCGATTCCCCGTCCAGTACGTCAACCGGCCTGACCTGGATTTCCGCGGCTTCGCGGGCACCATCGCCTCGGGCACCGTTCGGCCCGGCGATGAAGTCATGGCCCTGCCCTCGCGCAAGAAAGCCATCGTCAAGCGCATCGTTACGCTCGACGGCGACCTCGACGAAGCCTTCGCTCCGCTGGCGCCGACGATCGTGCTCGACCGCGAGATCGACGTGTCGCGCGGCGACATGCTCGTGCACCCGGGCAACGTGCCCAAGGTCGACCAGGCCTTCGAGGCCATGCTCGTCTGGATGGCCGAGGACCCGATGTCCCCCGGCAAGCAGTACACCATCAAGCAGACGACCACCAACGCGACGGGCGTCATCACGAACGTGCGCTACCGCATGGACGTCAACACGATGCACCGCCAGGACGCGGACAAGCTCGAACTCAACGAGATCGGCCGGGTCGTTGTCGAACTCTCGCGCCCGATCGCGTTTGACCCTTATTCCCGCAACCGCGGCACCGGCGCGTTCATCGTTATCGACAAGCTGACCAACAGCACCGTCGGGGCCGGGATGATCCTGGA
>JBGSTE010000243.1:0-3268 GCA_041736655.1 Phycisphaeraceae bacterium
GGTCTTGGCCAGGCCCGGCACGCCGATGACGAGGACGTGGCCGCGACAGAGGAGCGCGGTAAGCAGGAGTTCGACCGCGTCGTGCTGGCCGACGATGACGCTGCCCAGGGCTGTGCGGAGCGCATCGAGTTTGCCGGCAAGGGCGTCAAAGTCCGCGAGGCTGGCGTGGGTCTGCGTCATGGCAAGAGTGTAAACGCCGGTGCAGTTTTTGGGGTTCGGGTGGGTCACGATTCGTTTTTGGCCGCCAAGGACGCCAAGAATCGCCAAGTTCAAGCCAGTGGCCACAAAGAAGCACAAAAGGAAAAAATGTAATGCCAATCTTTTTTGTCCTTTTGTGCCTTTTTGTGGTTAATTGCCATGGCTTGCCTCGCCTTGGCGTCCCTTGGCGTTCTTGGCAGCTAATGGCTTGAACTTGGCGGCCAATCGAACGTCTCTCTATTACAAATCCGATCCTGCCGATATGATGGTTGTCATGACTGGCCCGATCCATCTTGCTTTCTCAGCCGCGCTCGCGTTATCGCTTGGCGGCGCGATGTCTGCATCCGGGCAGGTCCAATATGGCACGCCGGTGGACCGCAACGTTGCCGACACCGGGGCCAACGCAACCAGCCAGCGTCTCGCTCAGCCGGGCATCGGGCAGTTCGGCGTCGGCTCGCTGCTCCTGGATCGCTATGGCGACAAGCCCTACGAGCCGACGCAGTACGACCCCTACGCCGGCGACCCGCGCGTCAGCCAGCGCTACCTCCTGCAAGCGCCGGGTATCACTGCCTTACTCGATCGGCCGGACTACATCGGCCTAAGCCCGCAGGGCGGCTGGGTCTTCAACGAGCAGACCCTCGACGGCACCGAACTGATCACCCTCACACCCGCCAACACCGTCTACATCCTCAGCCCGGAACTCTTGCAACCCAATCAACCCACGCCGATCGCGCCGAACTCCGGCGGCATCGATGACAACCCCTACCGCGTTCTGCCGCAGACTCAGAACGATCCGTACGCGTTGATGCGTGATACGCAGATCGACCGCCGGGCTTACGCGCCCAACCCCGGTGCCGGCGCGCTTGAGCCGGAGAACAACTACCGCCACCCCGAGATCATCGAGCGCGAGCGGAAACTCAAAGAAGAACGCGAGCGCGAAGCAGCGGCGGCGGCCGAGCAGGCTGCACCGTCGCAGCAAGCCCAGCAGGCTCCGTCAACACCCGTCGACGGCGACAAGAAACCCGACGAATCAGACCCGAATCCTGCAAACCACGAAGACGCGAAGAACACGAAGTAATGCAGCATGCGTTTACTTCATTTGCTTCGTGCGTTCGTGGTTAAGCAATTGAAATTGTTTTTCGGTGATTGGATCGGGACGCTTCGCGTCGCCCGCTACGCTGCGGGCGCGGCCGTGTGCATCACCATCGCGGTCATCAGGTCGGTCAATCGCTCGGCACAGGGCTGATCAAACGCAAAGCCAGGCCGCAGGTGTTCGACCGATGCCCGACAGCTCTGGAAGTAGACTGCGGTGGCGACGATGCAGGAGACGAGGTCTTTGACCGCGTGGCTGTCGGGTTCCTGGCGGAGCAGTTGGCCGATGATCGCTTCGAGCTTGCGGAGGTAAGGCGCGATGTTGTCATCGATCGTCTGCTTCAGGGCCGGGGAAGGATCAACCATCTCCCGCAGCACGATCTGCATGTACCACCCGGCGGGACCATTCGCGAAGGCCCGGCTGAACATGCCGTGCAGTTGCCGATGCAGCTTCTGCTGCGGGGTCATCGGCCCAGCAGGCGTTGAGGCTGCGGGGGCAAGGTCTTCACGCAGCGCCCGCTCGCGGGCATGCTCGATCGCGGCCGCGTGCAGCTTGTCCTTGCCGCCAAAGTGGTAGTTGACCGCCGCGACATTCGCACAGGCCCGCTCACAAATATCGCGCACCGCGACACTGCGGTACCCGCGCGTTGCAAACAGCTCGGCCGCGGCATCGAGTAGCCGACGACGTGTGCCGGGGCTGTGGTCGGCGTGGCTGACATTTTCTGTCGTGTTACGAGCGGCCTTGGTCGTCATGGGAGTTCCTGTTTTTGATTGAAGATTGAAGATTTAAGATTGCTGACATCACTCGTTGTTGGTTGTCTCATAACGATTGAATGAAACGCTCCTTTGATACCGGGCCATGAAGCGCCGGATCATGTTCGTCAAGCCTTGTGTCGACAAGAAACTCGTCACCCCATCAAAAAATGCTTGTTTGAATCGCGTGATGCAATCAGATGATCATGTTGTCCAACAGGCGGACACTGCCCAGTCGCCCGGCGATCAAGGCGACCATCGGCGGCTGAATCACATCCATCGCCGCCAGCGTGTGAGGGTGGCGGACCGCGGCGTAGTCCGGCTGAAGGTCGTGCATCAGGAGTGTCTGCCTCATCGCCTGCTCGACGATCGCGGGGTCGGACTCGCCGTCGCCTTGAATCATTTGTTTAGCCAGGCACAGCGCTTTGTAGAGTCCGATCGCGCGTGAGCGCTGCTCAGGGTCGAGGTAGCGGTTTCGGCTGCTCATCGCCAGGCCGTCGGGCTCGCGCATCGTCGGCACGCGCTGGATGGCGATCGGCAGGTTCAGGTCGGCGACCATCGCCTCGATCGCGCGCATCTGCTGGTAGTCCTTCTGACCAAAGCAGGCGAAGGTCGGCTGGCAGATGTTAAAGAGCTTGAGCACCACCCGGCAGACGCCGACAAAGTGCCCGGGCCGATGCTCGCCTTCAAACTCAGCGGTCAGCGATGGCACATCGACCACCGTCGGCAAGACGCCGGCAGGGTAAACCTCGCTTGCCTCGGGCAGGAACACCGCGGTGACGCCCGCCGACTGACAGGCCGCCAGGTCCGCCTCGATCGGCCGGGGGTAGCGCGCGAGGTCTTCGTTTGGCCCAAACTGCGTCGGGTTGACGAAGATCGTGACCCAGACCTCGTCGGTCAGTCGCTTACCCGCGTCAACCAGCGACAGGTGGCCGGCGTGCAGCGCGCCCATCGTCGGCACCAGCGCAAGAGGCCGGTTCAACGTCTGGCGATAGGTACGCAACTCGGCGATAGTCTTGAGCAGTTTCACGCGGGGGGATTCTAACCCACCTCGCTGGTTTGTCCCGTGAACGCCAGCGGTTCGCCGGTGAGGTGGCGGTAAACATGCAGCAGCGACTCGAGCTGGGTCGACGCGAGGCGGTGCTGGCCGATCCACTGCCGGGCGGACCGCCCCAGTTCGCTCCACACGGCGGGCTTGGTGGCAAAGCCGCTGATGGCCTTGGCC
>JBGSTE010000255.1:0-2472 GCA_041736655.1 Phycisphaeraceae bacterium
CCGGCGTGTCTTGCCTTGCGTGTCCATTCGCCGACAGTTGATTGAGTTGCTCGCGTCCTCTGACCGAGCTCTTCTCGGCATCGGCCTGGGGCTTGCCGGTCGTCGAGGTTTTAGTGGGGCTGGCTGACCCAGGGCCGGCCGCGACGGGTGAGCTCCGTCGCCAGAGGACGCGGGCTTTGAGTGGGCTTGCTTTAGCTACTACTGACCCTCGGGCCGTCCAGCCACATCTTGAGCACTGTCTGGGCCTCATCGCTCATGCAGTAGTAGGGGGTATTTTATAACGCGATGGAATCGCAGGGCAGGTCGCATTGATCCTAAACGTGGTCCTATTTGATCCTATACCGCTATTAAAAACCGCTCTGGTTGCTCAAATTTGGCGGAAAGGCGCTCGTCCCCCGGCTCCATTGCCTTCTCAAAGACAAAACCCCGAGCTTTTATCAGCTCGGGGTTTATTTTTTTCAATCACGAGGCAGCACGCCTCACGCCCGACGGCGACGCAGGCTTGCCAGAACGCTCACGCCAAGCAGCGATAGCGTGGTCGGCTCGGGCACCACCTCCAGCATCGCATGGCCCATCGCTTGGCCGATGAGGTAGTACGACTCGCCGTTGTGGTTCCAGTGGATCGCTTCGTTCGTTGGCGAGACGCCCGCGGCCCGCCAGAAGTCCGTCGTTTTTGCATACGCGACGTTGCCGGCAAACTGCGGGTACAGCCCGTCATCCGCCAGCGCCGCCATCACGCTCAGCTGCGCGGGGTCGGAAATGGTTGCGCCGCCGTTACCTGTTTGTGCAACCACAAACGGCAGGTTCGGCGCGTTCAGGTCGATGCGAACATCGCGGATCAGGTTCGCTAAGTGCTCTTCGTACGCGTCGAAATGTTCAGCGCTGAATACATCGCTGAGCCCCTGGTTCCAGGCCATGCCCGTCAGCTCAATAGGCCGGCCCGGGAACTGAGCAGAGATATCAACCAGCGCCTGGTTGTAGTACGTGATCATCCGCTGGTACCACGTGCCGCCTTGATACGAACTGTCCGCTGGATTGCTGGGGTTTCCCGAGCTGGGCGGGCGGAAGTCTTCAAAGAGTGATGCGGAGTTCCACGCGGTTTTCACGAGGACCACCTGCGTGTCGTAGTAGTCGCCGAGCACCTGGCCGATGCCCAGTTCCGGGCCAAAGCGATCGCCGGAGTACCCGAAGACGCCGGCGGTGAGGTTGCCCTTGGTGAGCTTGTCCTGCTGCGGCAGGGGTTCGTAGGTTGCGCCCTGCTTGGCCCAGACCCAGACATCATCGCGCACGACCCATTTCTGGTTCGCGTCCATGAGTTGGCCGTAGTTCGCCGGGTCGCTGGCGACCTTGTGCCTCAGGCTGCCGACCCCGCCATAGGCCCCGCCCACGCCGAAGTCGGCCCTGCCGAACCCGTACATGTTCGACTGCCCGGCAAGCAAAAACACCTTGACCGGCTCCTGTGCGACCGCTTTTACCGCCAGCGACAGCACCACCGCCGTAGCAATCAACGATGGAAAAATGCGATGCACAAGAAAACCCTCTACGTGAAGTGACAAGCAGAGAATACCCCTAAAAGGTTAGATGTCAAGGCATCGCACGGTTCCAAAGCGGTCAGCAATCAGCAGTCAGCGGTTAGCAATCAGCAATCAGCAATCAGCAATCAGCAATCAAAAACCCGCACCGAAGCCCACGGAGTGCCCGCTTTGGGGCACGCCGTGGGTCGCAACCCACAAAAAATCCCAACCCCACTCTTTGCGTTCAAGCAAAACCCCATAAAATACCCCCATGCCCGTGATGCTCCCATCACCACCCGCCCGCAACTCCGCCCACACACTCGCCAGTGACACGCAACCAACCTCCGATCAGCACCAAGATATAACCGCCGCGTCACCACGCGGAGGCGAACCGACAACCCACCGACAATCCGGCCACGTTCAAAAACTCGGAGCATGCAGGCGATGATCCATTTCAGACAGCACGTTCTGGGCTCTTCGCCAAGACTCCACCCCGATCACTCATCGAAGATTTACAAAAAAGTGATCATGATGTGGAAGAATATAGGCGCAAAAGAGTTGGGTTTAATGAATGGTCGAAGAATCTGCATGCATTTATCAACTCTGTTTTTTAAGACTTGGCGAGTGACTCCGGTACTTCAGTCTATGACGTGTATCGTTGCAATCGCATGTCTTTTTGGGTTTTGCTTACAAGGGTGCATTGCTCCCAAAGACCTTCATGTGTTCAGAAAAGAAACTATGAAAGCCGGGTCTCCCGGCGGGCGGTAGCGGGATCACGTTGTGTCCCATACAACGCTCGTTGTAAAGACCACCTCTAACCCAAGGAGACCCGACATGCACGATTCTACCGCCCCCGGAAGTTTTTCCAACAGCAGCCCCACACAAACGCCCGCCAAGGCCCGGCGCATCCTGGCGATCGACCTGGGCAAGTTCAAGAGCGTTGCTTGTGGTTACGACC
>JBGSTE010000207.1:0-7586 GCA_041736655.1 Phycisphaeraceae bacterium
GACCTTCGCCTTTACCAACCCGCTGGATGTGGGCTCGGGCCTGAGCAAGGTCGGCGACCCGGACCGCTGGGAGTTTGACTTGGGCACGAGCTGGGACACGGACTTCCGCCTGGGCGCGATCGTCGGCAGCAAGAACGCGACGGTCATCCCCGAGGTCAAGGTCTTTGGCGAAGTCATCATCCCCAAGGTCACGGCCGACACCCGCACCGGCGCACGGTTCACCGGCAATATCAACGGCAGCACGGGGCTGATTTTCTATGCCGACTACGACGCATCGGGCATCGAGTCGGGCGCGACGTTCAACTACGCCCCGCAGATCACCCTGCCGGACCAGGTCCACGTCGGCGAGTTCACGTCGCTGTCGACGAAAACCGGGCTGATCAACGACGCGAGCTTTAACGAGTCGCTGGTGGACCTGCCCTCGTTCGAGGCGGGGATGGACTTTTACTTCAACCTCGCGCTGCAGACGAAGATCGAGGCGGGGCTGTTCCCGTTTGCGCCTTATAAAGTGACCAACTGGACGCCGGACCCGATCAACGTCAACCAGAGCCTGCTGAAGTTCGAGTTCGACCTGGACCCGGACAGCAACCCCGGCGGGGGCGGCGGGGTCCCGCCGACGTTCACGATGTTCGAGGGCACGGTCTTTGAAAGTAAGGCGGGCCTGTTAGACAACGGCGGGTACGTCAAGGACAAGCAAATCAGCGTCCAGATCAAGGACAAGACGACGGGCCTGGACAAGCGGCTGGACATCGGCGAGGTGCAGGTCGTCAACCCCTTCGGCACCGACGCCGGCGGATTCATCGGCGACAAAGGCGTGCGCAACCTCAAGATCAACACCTCACTGAAGAACGACACGATCAGCTACACCGCCGAGTCCTCGATTCTCCGCCTGGGCCTGGACCTGGACGGCATCGCCGCGTTCCTGGGCACCGGCGAATCGTTTACCCGATTGGAAGAAGAGATCGGCGTCAACCCCTTTGACCCCAGCAAGCCGTTTGCCGAGATCGTCGGCGACTTCATCGACATCAAGTACGGCCCGGAGATCGGCTACCGCGAACGCGTCGATGTCAAAACCGACTTCAACGTCACGCTCTCATTTAAGAATACCGACGGCAGCGACGCGTCGGTTGCGCTCGACGATGCCGGCACGCTGTCCATCGATGAGACGTGGACGGGCAAGTGGTCGCAGCTCCCGGAGATCGCGATCCTCGGGACCGACGATATCGAGGTCGAGGTTGACTTTCTTGAAGTCACCGGCTCGCAGACCAAGCGCGGCGCGTTTTATCTGACCGATTACCTGCAGTTGACGCTGCTTGAGCTTGAGAGCCTGAACATCCTGGACCTCGTAGACCTGTCGCTGCCGCCGGTGCTGCAGGTGCGTACGAGCGTGCTGGGTTCGCTCTTGGGTGAGTTTGAGCTGGAGGTGACGAACCTGACGGAAGAGATCACGCCGTTCGCGGTGTCGCCGACGCTTGCGGGGGGCGCGAGCTTCACGCTCAACGCGGCGCCGACGGTGCTGGTTTACTCGGCCAACGGCGACGGCGGGCTGCTGTCGTCGAGCCCGAGCCTCTGGCGGCGGTTGGCCGACGGCACGGTGCCGACGACGCTGGCGGGCACGACGATCTATGTGGGCTTTGACAATACCGCCGCGTCGATCATGAGTACCGGCGACACCGACGCGATGCTGCTGCGCGACGCCGGTGGGTCGATCAGTGCCGGCACCGCGACCATCATCGCCGACGCCATCCAGGTCCCCACGAACTCCACCCTCGAACAGTTCGCCGGCCAGCGCATCTGGGACATCGCACGCATCGCCAACGACGGCACGATCCGCTCGGCCGGCTACACGCAGTTCGGCACCGGCTCCGATGGCGTCCTGCAGATCGTCGGCGACGGCACGATCGTCTCCACCTTCGGCGAGATGTCCTTCCAGCCCGACACGCTTATCCACGGCCCGGGGCACACCCTGCGCTTTGAGTACCACCAGGAAGTTGTCAACGAAGACTCCGGGCCGCTGCACTTCCTCTCGAACCTCGTCAACGCGGGCACGATCCACTACCTCGCTTCAGAAGAAAATACCACCGCACAGATCAACAACAGCGCGACGGGCGTTATTCAGGCGACCGACGGCTCGCTGGTCGAGTTCTTTGAGGGCAACCTGGTCAATGCCGGGCTGATCCTGGCCGACACGGGCTCGGAGATCCGCATCAACCAGGGCGGGACGGGCACGATCAGCGCGCCCGGTGGCCGGGGCGTCTTCCGCGCGGACCACGGCTCGACGATCCTCTTCAAGGGCTCGATGAACCTCGGCGACCTGGCCAACACCGAGGCCGACGATGTCTCGCAACTGGTCTTCGAGGTCGGCCAAGACAGCCTGATCAAGTTCGAGGGGCAGATCAATCAGGCCGCAGGCTACGGCGAGGAGCTGACGGTTTTCAATGTGGAAGAAGGCGGGACGCTTGTGCTCAACGGGCTCAAGTTCCCCGGCGTCGACGGCACGACCTTCGTCAACCCCGCAGACGCCTCTAACTTCCTGGACATCACCAATGACGGCACGATCGTGCTTGAGTCCGGCCGAACCTTCCTGTTTGTCAAGGGCACGGGATCGCAAAACCCCGGCGGCGGCGGGCCCCCGCCGGACGTGCCCACGGCCACGCCGCTGAACCTGGTCAACCGCGGCGAGATCATCATCGAGGACAGCGCGCTGTTCGCGATGGAGGTCGAGATCACCGACTACACCGAGGGCGGCGCCGCGCTGACCCAGGGCACCTGGACGCTGCTAGGCCAGACGCCGACATCGCTCTACAGCAACCTCAGCACCTTTAGCCCCAACGTTGCGCTTAACGGCGAAGCGGTGCTGAACTTCAGCGTCGTCGGCGTCTCCAACAACGGCACGAGCTACCTCTCGCTCGCGGGCTTTGAGGACACCAACGGCGACGGCATCATCACCGCCGCCGACGGCTACGACATCAACATCTTCGAGACCGACCTGGCCATCAACGCCACCACCGTCACGCTCTCGGGTAAGGCACGCTTTGAATACTTCAACACGATCAAAGAGAACTGGGGCACGCTCAACCTCGCCAACTTCCAGAACTTCATTACCGAAGGCGACCTCATCAACACCGGCACGATCAACATCGACTCCAACGCGCGACTCGACGTGCAGGGCAGGCTGACCGTCGGTTTAGGCGGCGTGGTCAACGTCGCGCCTGTCACCCTCGGCGCGAACCAGATGCTCGACTTTAACACCCTCGAGATCGTCGGCGGCACGGTCAACACCAACGCGCAGTCCATGCTCAACGAGGGCCTGTTTACGATCCGCGTCGACGGCTACCAGCTCAACGCCGGCATCGGCATCATCGTGCGCGAGGACACGGCCTTTGCCGAGGAAGGCGTCGACCCGGTCATCACGCCGGGCCTGCTGAACATGACCGACAGCCCGGGCCTGGGCGGCATCGCACGCAGCAACGGCACGATCATCATGGACGGCGCCAGCGCGGTCTTCAACCTCGCCAAGCACCTGCGCTACAACCACGGCACGCTCGAGATCCGTAACGGGCACGTGTGGGAATCGACCAACCCCGCCAACGATTTCCGCAACGCGCCAGAGGCAACCATGCTCCTCCAGGCCGGGCAATTCATCATCGACGGCACGTTCCGCAACGACGGCCCGTTGACGGTCGACAGCGAGAGCTATCTCAAGGCGGACACCTTCATCAACGGCGCGGGCGCAACGCTTGTGCTCGACGGCGTGATCGAGGCGGACCTGATCAGCGTCGCGACCAACTCGCTGCTCTCGGGCACCGGGCGGTTCAGCGGCTCGATCGATGTGCAGGGCAGCTTCTCGCCGGGCAACTCGGCGGGTCGGTTTGAGGTCTATCAGGACCTGACGCTCAGCAGTAATTCGACCCTGCTGCTGGAGTTGGCGGGCCTGACGGCGGGCGATGAATACGACCAGGTGTTTGTTGATGGGCTGGCGACGTTCGACGGCACGCTGTCGCTGGACTTTCAGCCGCAGTTCACCGCACCGGCGGGTTTCGAGTGGCTGCTCGTTGAAGCCGAGCAGTCGGCTGGCACCTTCGACAACGTGCTCACGACGCTGGGCACGCCCACGGGCTCGGCCCCCGCGCCGCGCTTTGACGTGAGCGATATCGCCCTCGGACAGTTCGGCGGCAACTGGCTGTTCCTGAGCTACTTCGGCGGCGATGGCAACGACCTGATCGTCTACACCCCGCTCGCGTCGGCAGACCTCGATGGCGACGGCGATGTCGACGACGCGGACTTCGGCATCGCGTTTGCCGCCTTCACTGGACCCGGCGGCGTGAGCAATTCACCGGCCGACTTCGACAACGACGGCGACGTCGACGACGCGGACTTCGGCATCACCTTCGCCGCCTTCACCGGCCCAGGCGGCGCAGGCGCTGTCCCCGAGCCCACCAGCCTGGCCCTCCTTGGCCTTGGCGCGCTGATCGTCGGGCGAAGACGGCGGGCGTGAGTACGTCAAAGAGCGCCTGACAAAAGGTGGGGCGGGCTTCCAGCCCGCCAACAGGTCAGTGGCCTGGTGAGATTTCTTCACGTGGCTACGCCACGATGGCGGGCAAGATGCCCGCCCCACCATTGAATCCTGTTAGTGGCTCTAAGTTTGCCCAAACCCACAGTATGAAGGTCAAACAAGGCCATACCCCGTAAAAAATCGATAAAACCATTGCAAGCAAATGCAGCCTCTGTCGTATAATCTTTGAACTAAGCGACTGCGGTCATCGCACAAACCAAGAACAGCCGCAATCCCCGGAAACCTGTTTGTCTTGGAGGAGTTGAAAAAATGAAGCGCTACCTCGCTGCCGCGTGCTCGTTGTCCTGCCTTGTCGCTTTCGCCGGCTCGGCCAACGCGGATCAAATCGTCCTGGACTTCGAGGCCCAGACCGCCGACAGTTCCGACGTCCCCGCCGGCTGGAGCTATGTCGACTCGGGCCTGGGAACCAGCGGCACCTATGTCACTTCCGCCGCCGGCGCCGGCAGCCCCGACGGGGGACTCGCTGGCGTACTCGTCTCTACCAACCCGACCCACGGCAGCAACCTCCCGCACTCGTTCCTGGTCAACAGCGGATCGCCCTCGGGCTTTGATATCACCAAGCCCCTGAGCGGTTCGTACGATTTCAGAATGGTGCACACCAACAACTACGACTCCGCCGGTTTCCTCTTTGGCGATATCAAGTCCGGCGTCATCACCGGCACCGATGCCGGCCAACTCCTCATGATGAGCCAGACCAACGGCGGCTTCGGCCAGATCAACGCCGAGTCACGCATCACCGACGGCTCTAACGATTCAACCTTTGCACCCCAATCCAACCTCGGATTCTCTGACGATATCTGGTACCGCGTCGCGTTCACCTGGACACCCACCAGCGGCACCACCGGCGACTTCTCCTACACCGCCACGCGATGGGACAGCAACGCCCTCACCTTCATACCCCACTCGACCTTCGGCATCACCGGCCACACCTTCAACAAGCCCGAGGCCTACGTCGCCATCGCCGACATGTGGGCCACCAGCACACGCTTTGACAACATCACCGTCACCGGCACCTTCATCAACACCTTTGACCCCGCTGACCTCGACCAGGACGGCGATGTCGACGACGCGGACTTCGGCATCGCCTTCGCCGCTTTCACAGGACCAGGCGGATCAAGCAACTCACCGGCAGACCTCGACAACGACGGCGACGTCGACGATGCAGACTTCGGCATCGCCTTCGCCGCTTTCACCGGCCCAGGCGGCGGCGATGGCGTCGTCCCCGAGCCGACCAGCCTGGCACTCATCAGCCTCGCCGGCCTGATCGCGACGCGACGACGCCGGGCCTGAGTTCATTTGAAGTATTTAATGCGGGGTGCCCCGGCTGCTCGCCAGCCGGGACGAATGTTCTATGACGAATTTTCTGTAGCGCGACCGGGCCGGCAAGCGGCCCGGGCACCCTCGCCGCTGCACCGCTTTTCTCCCGAAACTCGCCGAGTTTTCTCTCGGCCCACGCCCCATGCCTGTTAGAATCGCTCCGTCATGTCCTCACGCGATCACGCCCGCACCCGCCGACCGCCGGCCTGGCCGAAAGTTCCCTGGGCCAAGGAACCCGACGATCGTCTATTGGATCACCGATTCAGCGACCTGGGCCTGAGCCTCAACAAGTGCCCCGAACTCCTCGATGACGTCCGCCGACTCGTTCACGAACTCCAGCTCGCCGGCCTCGCGCGCTTCCGCCCGCACTGCTGGCTCAGCTCCGAGTGGTTCTCGCCCGACGGCGTGCCGGGCATCGCCATCCCCTTCTACCTCGCCCACCCCAGGCTCACAAGACTCGAAAAGTCGCAGATGCTCGCCGTCGAAGGCGGAACACTCCGACAACGCATGATGATCCTCCGACACGAGGCCGGCCACGCGATCTGCAACGCCTACCGACTCCATCGGCGAAAGGGCTTCCGACAAATCTTCGGCTCAACCAGCCTGCCCTACCCCGAGAGCTACAAGCCCGACCCCGCCTCGCGAAGCCACGTCACCCACCTGCCCGCCTGGTACGCACAGTCCCACCCGGCCGAGGACTTCGCCGAGACCTTCGCCGTCTGGCTCACGCCCGGCGGCCGCTGGCGAAAGACCTACGCCCAGTGGCCCAAGGCCATGAAGAAGCTGCTCTTCATCAGCGACGTGATGCAAGAATTGGCCGACACCACCCCGCCGGTCCGCAACCGCACAACCGTCGAGCCCCTCTCGGCCCTGAACACCACGCTCCGCGAACACTACAAGAAAAAACGCTGGTTCTACGGCGACAGCTTCCCGGATTTTTATGACCGCGACCTGCTCAAACTCTTCAGCGCCAACGAGTCCTTCGCCAAGCGCACCAGCGCCGCCGCATTCTTGCGAAGTGTTCAAAAAGAGCTACGCGAATCCGTCGCCACCTGGACCGGCACGCACGCCTACACGATCGACCAGGTCCTGCGTGACATGATCGACCGCTGCAAGGAACTCAAGCTCAGGCTGGCCGTCCCCGTCCACAAAGCCAAGCGCGACGTAGCGCTGATGGTCACCGTGCAAACGATGATCTTCATGTACGCCAACAACCGCCCGGTTCAGTTGTAACTGCCCACAAACCACCCCCCACGCCGACGCTGAGCGCAGCGAAGCGTCTGGTCCCAGCGTGAAAATCCCACATCCCCCCATCAGCAGAAATAAATAACCCCCGCACCACCACGCGGGGGCGAACCGACAATACACCAACGATCAGAATACGCAGCGTAAGCAAGTGACCCCTGACATTCGTCCGGGTGCCACCTCGCGGGTCTCAGCCCGCTTGGTGCCAACTGCTAGCAACAGAACCATCACGATCCGCACTCAGCGTCCTGATAGACGCAGAGTGGCACCCGGCGCCCGTCACTTGGGGGAAGCTCAATCAATTAAAAGGGACCGTCCCTCCTATGAAGCCGGGTCTGTCAAGCGTTGAATGTTTGCTTGGATGACGATGGGTCCAGCCTCCTATCCGAGCTCTCGCGTTGGTACGCGGGCCCATTCAACTGGCTGCGATCGGCGATTCCCATTCTTT
>JBGSTE010000208.1:0-4783 GCA_041736655.1 Phycisphaeraceae bacterium
GCGCTGCCCGCGTGTTCGTGCGTGGGCCAAGGGCGGGCAGGGCGAGCGTGATGCGGGGCTCAAGAAGTTTTGTGGCTGGGATTGGGTGTGTCCGGGCCGGGTGCTGGCGTCGGGTCGGTTTGTTTCGTGCGGCCGGGTGTGCAAGAAGTTGTGGCTGCCGCTCGGGGCGTGGACGATCGGCGACGCGCTGGGCGAGAACGCGGGCGAGGCGTGGCGTTGTCTGCCGAGGTACGAGATGGCTGGGCGATCGTTCGCGTGTGCCAGGTGCTGGGGCGTGCGCTTTGATCCGGTGGGCACGGACCCCGCGGAGGCGTGGAACCGGTTTGTGTCGGTGGTCAGCGGCGGGCTGTTGTACGGGCGGGAGGTGGCTCGATTGGAGGACGGTTTTGCGGGATCAGACTTGGTGGCAGGGCGAGGTGATCGGCGCATAAAAAAACAGCCCGACGTGATGGTGTCGGGCTGCGGTCAAGAGGTTGCGTTGGGGATCGGATCAGTTGCGTCGACGACGCGAGAGGCAGAGGCCTGCGACGGCGAGGATGGCGAAGGAGCCGGGCTCGGGGGTGGGGTTGGTGAGTTGTCCACGGATTTCGCCGCCGGGCTTGAAGGTGGAGTGGATGTTGATGTACCACTTGTCATCGAGTAGTTCAGCGCCGAAGGCAGGGGAGATGGTGGTGGAGCCGATCATGGGGCTGGTGATGCCGCCGGAGAGCGCGGCGATGTCGACGCGGACACCAGCGCCGACGCCGGCCGGTGCCGGGCCATGGAAGTGCGAGACGGTGGGCGTGCCGATGAGTCCGGAGTAGGCGATGTTCCAGCTCAGGAGGCCGGTGACGTCGTTGTAGTAGACGTCTGCGGTGCCGAAGCCGGGGGTGACGACTGGCGTGGGGGTTTCCTGCAGGCCGTCGATGGCAACGTCATCCCAGAACCATACGGTGGCGTTGGCGGAGGAGCTGAGCAGGGACAGGGCGACAGCGGCGGGGGCGGACCATCGGAGTGTGCGGAGCATTTTTCTTCTCACTTTGCGGTTAGAGATGAGGGGTAAACTTGATCGTGCTGGCAGGTTGCATGATACGGCTCATGCGAAACGCAGCCAATTCCCTGAAAGCGTTAGGTGAAATGAAAGCCGTTATCCTTGTTACACTCTAGGGTTGTGATGCGTCTATCGCATCGTGAAGCCAGCGCTGGTCCGCGTGGCAAGCTGTGAAGATCAATTTCTCTCACCTTGATTGAAGGAAGGAACACCATGTTCAAGCCGAATCGATTGTTCAAGATGCTGATGGGTCTGGGTCTGTGTGCGGGTCTGTCGCTCAGTGCGACCGCTCAGGTTGCCCTGCCGGACCCGGATGGCAAAGAGGCGGACGTGACCAAGACCGTCAAGGTCTTCATCATTATGGGCCAGTCCAACACGCTGGAGATGGGCGGCGTCGCGGGTGATAAGGACGGCACGCTCGAGCACGCGGTGAAGGCGGAAGGCCTGTACCCGTTCATGGTTGATGATGCGGGCAACTGGACCAAGCGGATGGATGTCCGCAATGTGCACACGCAGGGCAGCGGCGGGCCTGAGGGTAAGGGCGGGATCAAGCGTAACGACTGGCTGACGGTCTCGGGCGGGAAGATCGGGATCGAGCAGGGCATCGGTCACCACCTGGGTCACGCGATCGATGAGCCGGTGCTGATTCTGAAGAGCTCGATCGGCAACCGGAGCCTGGGCTGGGACCTCCTGCCGCCAGGCAGCGAGTCGTACGAGTACACCGACCCCAAGGACAACAAGACGTACATCTACGCTGGCTACGGCCAGAGCCCGGACCGCTGGGAAAAAGGCACCGAGCCTGCCCCGATCGGCTGGAAGGCCGGGATCCAGTACGACGGCGACATCGCGCGGGCCAAGGACGTGCTGGCGAACCTCGGCACGTACTACCCCGGGGCGACGAAGTACGAAGTGGCTGGCTTCTTCTGGTGGCAGGGCGACAAGGACCGCTACAACGAAGGCCACGCGAAGATGTACGAGCGCAACCTCGTGAACCTCATCGCCGCGCTGCGTAAAGAGTTCAACGCCCCCAACGCCAAGTTCGTCTGCGCCACCCTCGGCCAAACGAGCAAGGACAACGCCACCGGCAACGAGAAGCTCCTGCTGGACGCCAAGTTCGCCATCAGCGACCCGGCCAAGTACCCGGCCCTCAAGGGCTCGGTCGCCACCGTCTACACCAACCCGCTGAGCATGGGCTCAAGCTCCAACGCCCACTACGGCGGCAACGCCAAGACCTACATGAACGTGGGCCTGGGCATGGGCGAAGCGATGGTCAAACTGCTCAAGGAAAGCAAGTAAATCAAGCCTGAATTGAAGCAGCAAACAAGCAGCCAAGAGACAACCCCGCGCGCAGGTGCGGGGTTGTTTTTTATGACTCAGTGTCTCGATAGATACGCAGTGGCAACCGGCCTGCTTACGGTTTCGCGCGGCGTACCTCTGTCATTGGGGTCGGCGTATACTTCATGCGTGGCCGACCTCAAAAACCACAAGCTGATCTGGCTCAAGGGCTGGCTGTTTCTTTTCGCCGGGCTGCTCGCCTCGGCGGGGCTGTTACTCGAAGCCTTTTCTTGGCGCGTCGCGCTGCTGCTGGTGATCGCGGTGTGGTGTTTCTGCCGGTTCTACTACTTCGCGTTCTACGTGATCGAGCACTATGTCGATCCGACCTACAAGTTTGCCGGGCTGTATGACTTCTTCAAGTACGCGCTTCGGCGCAAGCCGCCGAGTGACGGCGGGGTGTAACGCGGCTAGTTTTTGGCGGTCTTTGCCCTGATTTCATATCCTCTGTAGGAGAACATCTTGATGAAACGCTTTGCACATTTTGTCGTTGTCCTGGTCGTAGTCTTGACCGCCATCTTGCCTACGTTGGCGGGTGTGACGGCTCACGCACAGCAGAATGGCGCAGCCGACCCCTTCCGCGTTCCCGTGCTCGATATCGATCAGCAAGAATCGTTTCACACCGTTGTTGACCGTGAAGTGGGGCAGTACCTCGGCCACCCCACGACGGTGTTGCTTGAGGATGGCACGACGATCCTCTGCGTCTACCCCAAGGGCCACGGCAAGGGCGGCATCGTGTACAAGCGATCCGACGACGGCGGCGTGACATGGTCCGATCGGCTGCCGACGCCGACGAGTTGGGAGACCTCGCGCGAGGTGCCGACGATTCATCGCGTGGTCGATGCGCAGGGCAAGAAGCGATTGATCGTGTGGTCGGGCCTTTACCCCGCGCGGCTGTCGGTCAGCGAGGACGATGGCAAAACGTGGAGCGAACTGAAACCCGTCGGCGAATGGGGCGGGATCGTCGTGATGGGCTGCGTGGTGGCGCTCGATAAGCCCGGGCGATACATGGCCATGTTTCATGACGACGGGCGATTCTTCACCCGCGACGGCAAGCGTGCCAACCCGGTGATTTTCACACTGTACAAGTCGTTTTCGGATGACGGCGGGCTGACGTGGTCAACGCCGCAGGCAGTATGGACCGGCAGCGACGTACACCTGTGCGAGCCGGGCGCAGTGCGCAGCCCCGATGGCAAGCAGATTGCGATCTTGCTGCGTGAAAACAAGCGTGTACGCAACAGCCATGTCATCTTCACCGACGACGAGGGCAATACTTTCACGAAGCCGGCCGAACTGCCCAACGAACTCACTGGCGATCGGCACACCGCGGCCTACGCGCAGAACGGCCGACTGTTCATCAGCTTCCGCGACCGCTCGCCGGCCGGCTGGGAAAGCCCGACCGAGGGCGACTGGGTCGGGTGGGTCGGCACGTACCATGACCTGCTCGATGGCGACAAGGGCGACTACCGCATCCGCATCAAGGACAACACCGAGCAGTGGGACTGCGCCTACCCTGGCGTTGTGGCGCTGCCTGACGGCACGCTCGTCACCACGACCTACGGCCACTGGGAAAAAGGCGAAAAACCGTACATCCGCTCGGCCCGGTTCAAGCTCAGTGAACTCGACGCGCTGCTGGCCAGGCCGTGATATTGCCTCGCCGGGCAAGCCGCGCGTGACTGGAAAAGGTTTCAGGAACCGTTGCGGTCATGGGATGACGTGGAACGTCCCCGATTAGTGCCAAACTACAGCAACAAGCTAATCGCCATTCGCACACAGCGTTCTGATAGACGCTCAGTGGCGATCGGCGAACTTTGAACTAAGCAGCGTGTTTTTTAGTCTTGTGAGAATTTTCCGTTTGATCTGCAAATCATTTTTCGTGTTGCCTTGCAGTAGATGCTTCTTCAAAGCACCGCGTTGCCTGTTCTCTACCACAGTCTCGTGAAGCCTGACAATAAGACATATTTCATTCTCACGATGACGTATTGCTTGCGCCCATTCACAGGACAATTCAAAATGTAGAGACCACCCCCGCTCGTAAATAATTGCCATATTGCAATCGTCGATAGGAGGGAGCACATTCTCTAGACGGTCATAAAAGCGATATGCATTTTTGGGCGAGGTCGAGTGATACAACCAGTATTCGATCTTTCTGCAAAGGTAGACAAGTTCATTCATGGGTGTTGGGAACGACCGCTCATTGCGGGGAGCGGTGCGCTTGCCAAAAAGTGGGTAGGTGGATGTTGTTTTCATGGCTTAGAATTATCAGGCAGATCACTTAACAGGGACCGTCCCTCCTATGAAGCCGGGTCTGTCAAGCGTTGAATGTTTGCTTGGATGACGATGGGTCCAGCCTCCTATCCGAGCTCTCGCGTTGGTACGCGGGCCCATTCAACTGGCTGCGATCGGCGATTCCCATTCTTT
>JBGSTE010000348.1:0-4559 GCA_041736655.1 Phycisphaeraceae bacterium
GCGCTGCATCGATATCGCGGCCCTGGTCGCGGCGGCGCTCTTGCGCAAGAACAAGGACACGCTGGTCCTGCCCTTTGAGTCGGACGTTGTGACCGGCGCCAAGGCTCGGCTGAACCCGCGCGACTCGGTGATGACCAACGCACAGAAGCTCGCCTCGCTGCCTTGCGGCGGGACGAACTGCTCAGCCCCGCTGCGTTACCTCAACAAGCGGCAAGAGCAAGGCGACCTGGTCATCTACGTCTCCGACAACGAGTCGTGGGTCGACTCGCTGAGGCACGGATGCTTCGGCGGCGGCGCGACGCAGACCATGCAGCAGTGGGAGCTGTTCAAGCAGCGCAACCCCACCGCGAAGATGATCTGCATCGACATCCAGCCCTACGGCACGACGCAGGCCAAGGAACGCGAGGACATCGTCAACGTCGGCGGCTTCTCCGACCAGGTGTTCAACCTCATCGCGGCCGTGGTAAATGGTCAGTCCACGAAGGACCACTGGGTGAAGCAGATCGAGGCGATGAGCCTTTAGACAATTTGGAGCGTTGACGCGGTCGAAAGATGGCGTCAACGTTTAAGCGAGTTGCCCCGAGGCAGCTTCCGGAGTTTGCCGAATGCCGTGGTGACTACATCCACTTGTTAAAAAACAAACGATGTCACCACACCTTTTGTCGGCATTTACAAGTGAATAGGAACGAGAGCACCGGCGAATGCCGGTCAGACTACATGGTTAGAGCGCTTGGCCCCGGAAGGGGAAGCACCAAGAGGTCCCCGGTTCGAGCCCGGGACGCGACCCGCAAAACGGGACACGCGTTAGCTCAGCAAATATGGTCTGCCCTTTGATTGTCGCCGATGCTCGGCTTGAAAAATGGCGGTGAATGCTGCTGGGAGTACATGGCAAAGCCTGCGGGCGAGCGGGTTCGAACCCCGCCCCGCGTCGGAGCGATCCGGCGCGGGAAACTCTGAGCAACGATTGTCACCGATTGGAACAGGGTACGAATGCCGATGGAACTACATGATTTAAATTCACCAGGTCGTGGGTTCGAGTCCCACCAGCTCCATTAATCATGCGGGGCTGTAGCTCAGTTGGCAGAGCAGGACGTTTCATCACTGATTGTCGATACCCTTTTAGAAACCCGTGGCCGGTGACGCAGCGCGTCGCCCGCCGCCTTCGGCGAATGCAGGCGAAACTACATTGATCCACGGATGCGGGTTCGAATCCCGCCGGCCAGGCAACGACCTGACCGTAGCTCAACGGATAGAGCATTGGCATGTTTCGCCCACCCTTGTCGCCGTTTTATTTTTCTTCCCGCAAACGAGCAACCTCATGACCGACATCAACACCCAACCCAGCCCCTTTGTCGCTACCGGCGAGGCCACCGCGATCCTGCCGCTGCCCGACGACCGAAAGCCCATCACGGTCATCGGCACCGAGGCGATCCGCAAGACCTTCGACAGCGTGTGCATCCAGCAGGCGATCAACTCCCGCATGGCGCCGGGTGTCGAGGAACTGGTCCTCAACCCCGACGCGCACTGCGGCTACGGCGCACCGGTGGGCTGCGCGATGGCTTCGTCGACGCACATCTACCCCGGCCCGGTCGGTGTCGATATCAAGTGCTCGATGTCGCTCTTGCAACTGGACCTGCCCGAAGACCAGATCATCGACAAGCAGTCCCGCCGTGCGCTGATCGACGCGATCACCGAGCGCACCCCGACCGGTGCAGGCAACGGGCAGCGGCAGGCCCGCAAGTCCCGCCGGGTTCACGAACAGATTGGCCGAATCCTCGCAGCCGAGGGCGCTACCAAAGAGGTCTGCGAGATGCTGGGCATCCCGCGGCACTGGCGCCACCGCTGCGAAGACGCGGCCCACGCCGGCCACGACGGCACGCACGACGCCCTCTACAACCGGCTCGATCGGCTGATCGACACCGGCGAATTCCCCGCGTTTTCCAACAAAATCTCGCAACTGGGTTCCTACGGCGGGGGCAACCACTTCGGCGAGTGCGAGGTCGTACACGTTCAGCCCGGCATGGAAGAAACTGCCGAGGCGTTTGGGCTCAGGGACAGACACGTTGCGTTCCTCTCGCACTGCGGCTCGCGCGGCTTTGGACACAACCTCGCGATGGGACAGTTTAAGGCCTTGCAAGACAAGTTCGACCGCTGGAACATCCCCTACCCCGGCGTGTCGCGCAGCGGCAAGGGTGATCGCGAGCTGTGCTATGCCCCGCTGGGCAGCCCCGAGGCTGACGCCTACCTCGACGACATGGCGCTGGGCGCGAACTTCGCCACGCTCAATCACCTGCTCATCAACGCGCTGGTCCTCGAAGCGTTCCAGGAGGTCTTCCCCGGCATCAAGGGCGAGCTGGTCTATTTCATCAGCCACAACATCGCCCGGCAGGAGATCGTCAACAATAAGCCCATGTGGGTGATGCGCAAGGGCGCGACCCGCGCCTTCCCTGCCGGTCACCACGGCCTGAAGGACACGCCCTTTGAGAAGACCGGCCACCCGATCCTGTTGCCTGGCGACCCGCAGCGCGGCAGTGCCGTGATGGTCGCCAGCGCGGGGGCCAGCCAGTCGATGTACTCGGTCAACCACGGGGCCGGGCGGATCATGGGAAGAAAGAACGCGATCCGGACTTTGGATCAGCAGGCGATCGATACGTCCTTCGATGAGCTGGATATCCTGACCAACTGCCGACAGTACCCGCGCGACGAGGCCCCGGCGGCGTACAAGGATTTCGACGAGGTGCTGCGCTCGGTGAAGACCGCGGGCCTGGCGAGTGAAGTGGCGCGGCTCAAGGCGCGCTTCGTGATCAAAGATGCAAGCAAGGCGGATGATTAAGGATCAAACATGCTTGTCATTGACGGATCACAAGGTGAAGGCGGCGGGCAGATTGTGCGTTCATCTATTGCGCTGGCGATGGTGACCGGGACGCCGGTGCGCGTTGAGCATGTCCGCGCGGGTCGGCGTAAGCCGGGGTTGATGCGGCAGCATCTGACGGCCCTGCGCGCGGCGGCCCAGCTCTGCGGTGCAAGTGTTGAGGGCGATGACATCGGCTCGACGGCGTTGTCCTTTACCCCCGGAAGCGTAAAGCCCGGCATCTATCAGTTTGCGGTAGGCACGGCCGGCAGTGCGACGCTGGTGTTGCAGACGATCCTGCCGGCGCTCTTGATTGCCGATGGGCCGAGCGTGGTGACGATTGAGGGCGGGACGCACAACCCTTTTGCTCCGCCGTTTGATTTTCTTCAGAAGGCGTTTTTGCCTTTGATCAACCGGATGGGGCCGAGGGTCGAGGTCGAGCTCATTCGCCCGGGTTTTTACCCGGCAGGCGGAGGGCAATTCATTGCCCGGATCACGCCGGCCAAACAACTCACGCCTGTCGACTTCATGCATCGCGGCGTATTGCAGGGCAAGGTGGCCCGGGCTGTGGTTGCGAACTTAAGCGGCGAGATTGCCAGTCGCGAGCTTAAGCGTGTCAAGAGTAAACTCGGCTGGTCTGATGAAGAGCTGCAGGTTCGCGAGGCCAGGGGTTCGCACGGGCCGGGCAATATCCTGACGCTTGAAATGAGTTACGAGCATGTCACCGAGGTGTTCACGGGCTTTGGTGAGGTCGGTCGCCCTGCGGAGGCGGTTGCCAACCAGGCGATCGATCAGTACCGGCGATATGTGAAGAGCGATGCGTTCGCCGGTGAGTATCTGACGGATCAACTGATGCTGCCGTTGGCCATTGCCGGCGGCGGAAGCTTCAGCAGCACGGGTCTGTCGCGCCATGCGACGACGCACCTGGACCTGATCCGTCGTTTTCTGGATGTGAAGGTGAACGTCGTCGCGGAGGATCGCTTAAGACACTGCATCTCTTTCACGGCATGAGCGTGTTTTACGGATCAGGCTTCAGGTGCCTGCGGGTGTCGGGCCGGCGTTATTTTTGTTGATTCTTGAGTGGTTTCGCCACTGGAGGATGTTGCCCAGCGCCAGCAGAACGCCGACGACGATCCACGGGGCATCGTCGGTGGGTCGGTCGGTTGCTTGGGGTTTGGCGGTGGCGGTGAAGCTGCACGCTGGCGTCTTCGTCGGCTAAGGGCGCAAGCGGGACGAGGTAGATGGTTTGCTTTGGTGTCGGTGCATGTCGAGAGTTCGGCCGCGCGCGTTGCCGAACAGGCCAGTAGATCGGCCCGATCAGGCGGGGCAACAAACCCATCTATAGAAGTCATGTCGAATCGGGGTGACAGGATTTGAACCTGCGGCCTCTACGTCCCGAACGTAGCGCTCTACCAAGCTGAGCTACACCCCGTAGCTTTGGGCGGCTGGACTTGGACAAGCCAACCGCGAACCAAACAACGTATCAGATCAGGCCTGCAACGGCAACTGTTTGATTCGGCCCTTGCAAGGTGAGAGCTTTTATCCTGACGGGAGGGCGAGGCTACTGCCGAGCCGAGTCGCACAAGATTCGCGGCTCGGCGGGGGCCTCGCCCTCCCGAGCCTCGCCCGCCCAACCGATGCGCTCCCCTCAGGCGTCTCCACGCATGATTTCTCGGCGGAGCGTGTCGGCCCGGGCGGCGGGGGTGAT
>JBGSTE010000360.1:0-3181 GCA_041736655.1 Phycisphaeraceae bacterium
TCAAGACCGGCGCCCCCTGCCGCAGCGACCGCAACGCGAAGTACAACCAGCTCATCCGCATCGCCGAGGAACTGGGCGACAACGCGGTCTACGGCAGCGCGTTCTGGAACAAGGGCTGAACCTTACAACCGACCGCTTGACGATCGTACGATCTGGGCTGGGGACTGTTCCTCTTGCCCCCGATATCGCGTCGTTGCAGGTAAGACTGGCTGATAAGTCTTGGGCTGTGACGTGTCAAAAGGCGGACGCGGACAGAAAGTGCCCGGATTAACCTGTCTTAAGCAGATGGGGGTGATGTCTCGCATGCAGCCGGCCGATAGATTGGCGGGGTCGGGCTAACCCACACTACGGGGGTCAAGTGCCCAATCAATCAAGCCAGACATCTCAGAGTCACAGGTTACAGAAGAGTTCGAACGATCCGCCGGTCGCGATCGACACGCTCAAACTCAGCCACGGCGAGTGGATCGCCGTCATCGAGCAGATCAAACGGATCGGAGCCACTGATCGTGAAAGTGACGCCCGACGCCAGTACGCGCGTGCCGAGGCGCTGGGCCTGATTCAACTGATCATCGAGATCAGCCAGCCCGGCGGCACGGATATGCGTCTCCTGGCCCGCAGCCACGACCTGAGCAACAACGGCCTGAGCTTCATCCACGGCATGTACATCCACCCCAACTCGCTCTGCACCTGCTGGATGCGGCATGTGTCCCAGGGGCTTAAGCCGATCACCGGGACGATCCGCTGGTGCAGGCATGTCTCAGGCCGGATTCACTTGTCCGGCGTCCAACTGGATGAAGCGATCCGGGTGGAAGATTATCTCGCGTGCCCGCCGGAATAACTACCCCGCAGCAAAACAATCGCAAAAAACAGCCCGCGTCACGGGACGCGGGCTGCTTCTTTTGTGTCTCGATACCCGGCAGCGGGTCTTACTTGATTTCGACTTCGGCGCCCGATTCCTTGAGGGTCGCGGCGACCTTGTCGGCTTCTTCCTTGCTCAGGCCTTCCTTGATGGTCGCGGGCAGGGCTTCGACCATGTCCTTGGCTTCCTTCAGGCCCAGGCCCGTGAGCTCGCGGACGACCTTGATGACCTGGATCTTCTTGCCGCCGTCACCCTTGATGATGACGTCAAACGAGGTCTTCTCTTCCACGGCTTCAGCGGCGGCGGCCGGACCGGCCATCATGACCGCGCCACCCGCAGCCGGCTCGATGCCGTACTCGGACTTGAGGTAGCCGGCCAGGTCCACGGCCTGCTTGAGGGTCAGCCCGACGATCTGGTCGGCCAGGCTCTTGATTTCTGCGGAAACTTCTACGGTTGCGGTGTCGGACATGGTTCTATTCCTTACATCTACAAGTCGCACGCAAGAGGTCGGGGCACATTGCCCGTCTTTAACCCAGGGGCCAGTCGCGTGTTGATTGGTTCATTGGGCGATTGGGTGAAGTTTGATCTGGTGAAGTATCAGCATCGCATCGTGCTCGAGTCTTACTTCACCACATCACCAAATCGCACTTCGCACTTCGCACTTACGCCTTGGCGATCGCTTCGCCCTTCTCGAGTTTTTCTTCGATGGTCTTGAGGATGCCGGCGATGTTGCTGGCCGGGCTCTTGATGGCGCCGGCGAGGTTGCGGGCGGGGCTGAGCAGCATCGTGACGACCTTGGCCTGTGCTTCTTCGCGGGTCGGGTACTTGCTGAGGGCTTCGATCTCATCGGGGCCGAACTTGATGCCGTCAAGGATCGCGCCGCGGAACTGGAGCTGTTCGAGCTTCTTGGCCCAGTCCAGCAGCTCGCGGGCCACGGACACGACGCTGGCATCGCTGGACACCGGGTAGACCACGGCGCTGGGGCCGTCGAGCAGTTCGCTCAGGCCCTCAAGGTCGGTACCTTCAAAGGCGCGGCGGGCCTGGCTGTTCTTGACGATCGTCACCTTGATCGACTTCTGCGCCAGGCCCTGGCGGAAGTTGTTGCTGGAGTTGGACGGCATGCCGCGGACATCGACCAGCACGGCACCGTTGAGGCCTTCAAAGCGGATCTTGTACTCATCGGTAATCAGGTTCTTGACGGGCTTGCTCATGGGTAGGCCCTTTCTCGTTGGGCGTTTCGTTCGTTTGGGGTTGGCGTTACACGGCTTAGCCGAGTCGCTTCACTTGTCTTGTCACTCGCTGCATCAGCACGAAGCGGCACGGTATGCCGCGCCGGGCTCATTTCACATCGAGACCTGCACGGCCACCGACGGGCTCATGGTCGCGCTGAGCGTGACCCGCTTGATGTAGGCACCCTTACTCGCGGCGGGCTTGATCTTCACGATGTGGTCGATGAGCATCTGGGCGTTCTCGACCAGTTGCTCGGGGCTGAAGCTGTGCTTGCCGACCGGGGCGTGGATGTTGCCGCCCGCGTCGCTGCGGTATTCAACCTTGCCGGCCGCGAACTCCTTGACCGCCTGTGCGACCTGCGGGGTCACGGTGCCGGCCTTGGGCGAGGGCATCAGACCCTTGGGGCCAAGCTGCTTACCGAGTTTGGCAACGACACGCATCATCGCCGGCTCGGCGATCGCCACGTCAAAGTCCATCCAGCCTTCTTCGATCTTCTTGACCAGTTCCTCGGCCCCGGCTTCCACGGCCCCGGCAGCCTTGGCCGCCGCAACCTTGTCGCTGGACACGAACGCGATCACACGCTTGGCAGCACCGCCCACGCCATGCGGCAGCGAAATCGCCCCACGCAGCATCTGGTCGGCCTGCTTGGTGTCGATGCCAAGGTGCAGGCACAGCTCGATCGTCTGATCAAACTTGGTCTTCTTGAAGGACTTGACCCGGTTGACCGCTTCAACCAGCGGGACGGGGTCTTTGGTCGCACGCTCCAGGTCGGAGGTGTAACGCTTGCCGGGTTTACGCAATGCCATCTTCGTTTCCTTTCGAGTTGCCCAGGCCTTGCAGTCTTGTGAACCTTCAGGCGTGGGGCGCATCTCCCACGATTCGTCCGCTCGTGGTTGGCGGGGTCTTCGGGTTGTCCGAACGTTTATCCAGAGGACTTGGCCATCTCGCTTAAACGAGATGGCCGAATCTGAGTTGTCTTAATTCAATCGACCACTTCCACGCCCATCGAGCGCGCGGTGCCGGCGATGGTGCGCATCATGGCTTCGACGCTGTGGCCGGTCATTTCCTTGGCCTTTTCCTCGGCGATCTTGC
>JBGSTE010000370.1:0-2830 GCA_041736655.1 Phycisphaeraceae bacterium
CCAGGGAACCGCCGCGCTCGACGACCCCGCGACGCTCGAAGCCCGCATCCCCGACCAGCCCGACACCCAACTGGCCGTCGACGCGAACGGCGTGGTCCACATCCTCCTGAAAAAGGTGTCGGATACCTTTTCTGCCGGCGACGACGCGGCATCAAGCGACCCCCGACAGGCTGTCATGCAGCTCATCGAGGCTAGCCGATGGGTCCGCGAGCACCTGGAGCTGCTCGCCCTGACCCAGCGCGACCGCGCCTTCATCGACGCCCAGCCGGTCCTGCACCTCCTGACCGACCGAGCCGACCTGGCCACCGCCCTGGTCGGCAAGCTCGCCGGCCAGGTCCGCCTGCACCTCTTGCAACAGGTCCGCCTGGGCCGGGAATCCGGCTGGTTCTGTACGCCCCTGGGTTGACCCATTCGACCCCTCTCCGAACGTCAGAACGGGGGGTTTGGCGTAAATGCGTAACTCATTGGCAGGATTTTTGGATTGTTTTTGGACATAATGATGTCATACTGCTGCTAACTCTTGTACCCCGCGTGTAAGATAAGGCTCAAGGAAGCTCTGATGTTCGCCCCCTCTGTGCCCGAAAGGTGATCGCCATGCCACGCAACCGAACCCCCGGCTTCACGCTGATCGAACTCCTGGTCGTGATCTCCATCATCGCGCTACTCATCGCGATCCTGCTCCCAGCCCTCTCATCCGCCCAGCGACAGGCCCGCACCACCCAGTGCCTGGTCAACACCCGCTCGCTGTCGCAGGCGTACTACGGCTTTGCCGCGGACAACAACGGCGAGTTCATGCGCTATGTCGAAACGACCACCATCCTCTGGCCGGCCTCGATCCGCGAGTACCTGGGCGAGACGCTCCGCAGGACGCCCAGCAACGTGCCGATTGCTTACTACCAGTCGTCCTTCTGCCCCGATGCCCCGCAAATCCTGACCGACCAGCAGTATGCCACGCTCCCAGCCAACGGCGCGGCCGGCAGCGCGACCGCGCCCTGGTATCACGCCTGGCACCAGGCCAAGGACGGCGGCATCTACGGCGGCAGCTACGGGATGAACGGCTACATCTACTCCACCAAGGGCTGGAAGAAAAACAAAGACCCCCGCTACCCCGACTTTGTCGAAAACGTGTCCGACGCCAGCAAGATGCCCGCCTTCGCCGACGCCATCTGGATCGACGGCTGGCCCTCGGCAACCGACACCAAGCCACCGAACTTTGAAAAGTTCTTCGCCGACCTGGGCAGCCAGCACATGCTCCGCTTTGCCATCAACCGCCACAACCTCAAGCAGAACGTCAGCTTCGTCGACGGCCACTCCGAAACCGTCAACGTCGAAGACCTCTGGGAACTTGAGTGGCACAACGATGACTACACGTATCCGCCGAATTAGATCGTCGACAGACAGGTGTAAATGAAGTCTTGGGTCTGGTCCATCGTGTTTAGCGTAACCATTGGCGTCATGTACGCTACCGGCCTGCTCTTTCATCTCATCTCGTGGTGCGAGACGAATGTTGGAAGCTGGCTTTTCCCAGTTACCATTATCGTATTCGGTCTGATTTCAATTACGTTTCCAATTGGCCGTGCAATACGCGAAGGCATGCGTGACGCCAAGGGCAGGGCTGCCTAACGAATTAAGTTGATTGGCACCAATGCGTGGTTCTTGATCTTCCCGGAACTGGTGTTCGCCGACCGTTAAACCCGATTGATGCTTATGGCAGATCGTTTAGCCGCCGCTGTCGTTGGCTTGGTTCTGGGCCTCATGCTCGCCGTTGCATTCATGGTGTTCATCGCCGACATCGACCAGTGGTGGCTCTTCATCGCTGTGCCCGCGGCCTGCGCGTCGATTGCTGCCTTGGTGGGTAAAAACTTCATCGATGCTTTGTTCGATCTGCTTCGCGGCCTGTAGAGAGATTGTCTAAAGATGAATCGCTGGAATATCCCACCCTGGCTTGAGCGCGAGGTTCTAGAGAGGGACCTCGCCTGCGTTTACTGCGGCTCTTCCTTCGCCACAGCCAATGCACGACGCAGTCGAGCATCCTGGGAGCACATCATCAACGACGCATTTATCGTTACCCGCGAGAACATTGCTTTATGTTGCATCGGCTGTAACGCCAGCAAAGGTACGCGGGAACTCGCCGTATGGCTTGGGTCTCGATACTGCGCCGCGCGGGGCATCACTTCACGCTCGGTGGCGCCGGTGATACAAGCGGCCCTTGCGGCTTCGACAACGAAAAGTACGCTTGGCGACTGATTTTAAAAGCTAGGCCAACTGCATCTTCCGGTTTATAATATCGCTATGACGAGCGAGCAATTTGCCAACGTCCTGCATCAAGCCCCCTTTCGCCCGTTCTCGATCCATATGGCGGATGGGCGCGTGTTTCTCGTCAAGCACCGCGACTTTGTTTCTCGCTTTCCCTCGGGCCGAACCGTCGTCGTGCACAGCGATGACGACACGTTCAGCGTGCTTGATCTGCTGCTTGTCACCGAGCTGCAAGTCCACGCACCAGATTCGCAGTCAGAAGCCGCCTGACCACCCCGGCCGCCGATCATCACCACCGAGCCTGTTTATTCTGCGGTAGCATGGCCCACATGGATGAACACCCCGTGATCGCGCTGGTCTTAAGTAAGCTGCCCGACCCGGCGGGGGCGTTCACGATCCTCGCGGAGCTGGCTGCAAAGCCCGGCCAAGGCGGCAAGGTCGCATCCGCGATCGCCAAGTCCGGGGCCGTCCGCCTGACGCGGGCAGAAGCGGGGTGCCTGGCCTACGACCTGAGCCAGGACAGCGAAGCGCCCGACCGCTTCGTCGCCTACGAGACCTGGCGGGACATCGCCGC
>JBGSTE010000220.1:0-3009 GCA_041736655.1 Phycisphaeraceae bacterium
CCGGCTCGCGCGGTGCGGGCAAAGTGATCATGTATCTGCTCATGGTCGCGCTGCTCGTTTCAGTCACAGCCAACGTCTATCTCTTTGGCCCGGTGGCCGCGGTGCTCAAGGCCCTCTCGCTGACCGCGCCGATTGAACAGCCCTACCAGCCGACCTTTGAAGCCAGCAACGAGAAGGGCCGCATTGTCGTTGTCGAGATCAGTGGCATGATCGACGCCGCGAATGCCGACTTCGCAAGGCAAGCTTTCTACACCCTCGAACAGGACCCGCCGGCCGCGGTCATTTTGCGCGTTGAGTCCGGCGGCGGGGGCGTCACCGCTTCCGACCAGATCTGGCAAGCCATCAAGTCCTTCCGCGCTAAGCACAAGACCGTCCCCGTCGTCGCCAGCTTCGGCTCGGTCGCGGCCAGCGGCGGCTACTACATCGCCGCGCCCTCGGATTACATCTTCTGCGAACGCACCGGCATCACCGGATCGATCGGCGTGCTCGCGCAGGTCCCCTCGCTCGGCGGGCTGGTCGAAAAGATGGGCGTGGAGATGAACATGGTCATCGCCGACAAGTCGCCGAGCAAGGACGACGCCAACGACCTGTTTGTTCAGTGGTACGACGACAAGGGCGAGCTGACCGAGTCGGGCCAGGCCGCGATGGCGGTCCTCAAGAACCTCGTGAACAACGCGTACGACACGTTTCTGGATGTCGTGGTCGAAGGCCGAACCCAGGCCAAGAGCAGCGCCCCGATCACCAAGGCCGAGCTTGAAGCGGTCGCCAACGGCTCGATCTTCATCGGCCAGCAGGCGGTGGACGCGAAGCTGGTCGACGAAGTGGGCTACCTCGACGACGCGATCGCATATGCCAGGAAGCAGGCCAAGATCACCGGCGATGCGAAGGTCAGCGTCCTGCGTCAAGCCGTGCCGGGGCTCTTCGGCTCGCTGGCGGGTAAGCGACAGGGCGTGGACCTGACGGATGTGACCGGCCAGGAGCTGCGTGAGCTGGTGGATGACGCCTCGGCCGTTCGCCTCGAATACCGGATGCGCATCCGCTGACCGCGATTGTCGTTGTCAAGCAATCGCGTTAGGATAGTGAGTAGTTTGTTGGGTGCGTTGAACATTTCTACCGGGCCGGCGGATCGTCGGCCCAATCCAAGGAGCGACTCATGGGACTTCGAGAAACGATGAACAACAACCCGGCGGCCGTGACAGGCGGGGCGGTGGTTGTGCTGCTGCTGGCGCTGGGTTTTGCCGCGATCCGTGGCGGACTATTCAGCGGCGGCGGACGGAATATCGGCACCGCGCAGATCATCTACTACGACGTCGCCAACAAGCAGATCAAGCTCGTGCCCACCAAGATGGGTGAACCGTATCCCAACTCGCCGCTGGACGGTTCGCCGGAGACCTATCAAGCCACCGTCTTTGCCTGCGGCGAGTGCCCCGAAGGCAACGTAGTCGACGGCCTGACGTTGGCGGACCTGGAAGCCAAAGGCATGTACATCGGCTGGCTGCAGAAGCGCGACCCGGGTACCGAGGCCGACCCGTCCTTCAACCCCAGCGTCATGTACCGCGCGTTCAAGGGCGGCAGCTGGGTCTCCGGCAGCGATTCACGCTGGTACACCACCGAAGACAAGATCCAGCGGCAGTGCCCCGGCGGCGCCTACGCCATGCCTTGTTATGCTCCGTTGATCAAGTAGTCAGATTCTAAAATTAAACACCTGTCAGGGTGCCACGGCCGATCCGCTTGAGCGGTTGGCCGTGCGAGCTTATACCAATCGCAATAGCAAACCCTAATCTTCGCTTTAGCAGCAGTTCGTAGCCGCCGCGTAACACGCGGGGGTCGAAGGATCGCAGGCTTGTGTTGACTACCCGTGCCTGACCATCACACAAACGTGTCACGATTCGACCCCCGGGCGTTGCCCGGCGGCTACTTCACGACTTGTTAGGTGGTCTATTGTTAGGATGCCTATTGCATGCCGCTTGTCTCATTTTGCACGGGCAACCGGATAACCGGTTCGCCCGTGGCACCCACAAAGATGACATGGATTCACGGCATTTGTATCAACCGGCCTTGATTCGTTTAATCAGCGCATCGGCAAAGCCGCTGGTCGAGAGCGTCCCGCCTAGGTCCGCGGTCTTTTCGCCATGCGCCAGCGCCGCGTTGTAGGCTTTCTTGATCCGATCGGCCGAGGCCCTGGCCGCCGCGTCGCCACGTGTTTCGTGCAGGTGGTTGAGCAGCATGACTGACGACATGATCAGCGCCAGCGGGTTGGCCTTGTTCTGCCCGGCGATGTCCGGGGCGCTGCCGTGCACCGCCTCGAAGACCGCGCCGTGTTCGCCGATGTTCGCGCCAGGCGTCACGCCCAGCCCGCCCACCAGCCCCGCACATAAATCGCTCACGACGTCGCCGTAAAAATTCTCCATCAAGAGCACATCAAACCGCGTCGGGTCCTGCACCAACCGCATGCAACCCGCGTCGATGATCATCGTGTCGTAGGTGATCTCCGGGTACTCCTCGGTATGGACCTTGTCCACGCGCTCAAGGAACAGCCCGTCGGTGATCTTCATGATGTTGGCTTTATGGAAAACGGTGATGCGCTTTCGGCCGCGCTTCTTGGCATACGCAAACGCCGCGCGGGCGATGCGGATCGACGCCTTCTCCGTCACGACCTTCGTCGTTGTCACCACGCCCGGCAGGATCACGCTCTCGATCCCTGCATATAGCCCCTCGGTGTTCTCGCGGAACACGACCAGGTCCACGTTCTCAAAGCGGGTCTTGACGCCCTCGAGCGATCGCACCGGCCGGATCGCGGCATACAGCTCAAGCTGCTGGCGAAGCTGCACGTTGACCGAGCGGAAGCCCTTACCCACCGGCGTGGTGCACGGGCCCTTGAGCGCCACGCCGTGCTGACGGATCGCGTCGAGCGTGGAAGCGGGCAGCACCTCGCCGCATTCTTCAATGGCAGCGATCCCGGCATGGTGCTCGTGGGCGATGACCGGCGCGTCGGCCGCGTCAAGCACG
>JBGSTE010000464.1:0-17570 GCA_041736655.1 Phycisphaeraceae bacterium
CGTCTTCGCGCAGCACGTCAATGGCAGCGCGCTGCACCTGTCCGTCGACTACGACACGCTCAGCCCGCTGGCTCTGGACCTGCCCGTCGTGCTTGGGCCTCTGCTATCCGTCCGCCGGCTGACGCTCGAAGACAGCACGCAACACGCCGACCTGCCCGTCAACGCACGACCGCCGATCGACGCCGTCCGCGCCGCACAACGACTGCGCGAGGCGGCAGTTTTACGAGGTATTTCAAGCGAAATCGCCCAAGGCTTGCATCGCCTGGCAGACGCTTACGACAGCCTGCAAGCGTTCCCGCACCTGGCCGCACAGACCCTGGCCGTGCTCGACCGCCTGCGTCGGCCGTACGTCGGCCCGATCGACAACAGACCCGCCAGCACGATCGTCACGCCGCGATTTATCGAGCGTCTGCTGGCCGACCCCCTCGGCTGCGCCCGCTGCTACAACCGCGCGGTGTCGGCGTTTCCACAGGCCGGTATCACGCCCCTGCATGTCAGCCGTGACATCGTCGAAGCACCCCTCTGGGCCCAGCAACCCCAAGGCCAGCGCGAACGCGTCTACATCGACCTGGCCGACAGCCGATCACCCCAACTCTTCACCTTCGCACAAGGCTTCGATCTCACCAGCCCGGACGCCTTGCAAGTCCTTCGCCCCCGCGCGATCTCGCTCAGCGCCCTCATGCGATCCGAGCACTGCGACCTCTTCATCCACGGCCGAGGCGGCGGCATCTACGACCAGGTCACCGAACATTGGTGGCATTCATGGACCGGCGAAGCGCTCGCGCCCATGGCCATCGTCAGCGCCGATGTGCTGCTTGATTTCGATGTGCCCACCGCGACGCGCGATCAACTGGCCCAGGCCGTGTGGTTCAGCCACCACCTGCCGCACAACGTCGATCGATACACGCAGACAACCGACGACGCCGAGGCAGCATTAAGAGATGAGAAGCACAACCTGCTGGCCCACATGGACGACGACCGCGCGAAACGCCGCCGATCCGCGGCCTTCCAGCGCCTCCATGCGATTAATCATGAACTGACGAGCCGACACCGCGATAAGGTCGTCGCCGCCCGACGTGCCGCCGATGCCGCTCAGGTTGCGGTTAGTAATGCCGACCTCGCGAGCCGGCGCGACTGGTGCTTTACGCTATGTAGCGATCAGGCAATGAACGAACTAACGCAGTTGATCCGTCAATCGATGCCGCTTGCCGGCTTGGCACACCACGATCAGCCCTGACGCATCGCCGCGATGAATCGGGCCGCGGCCCGCCCGCGCGGGGTCAGGCGGTGGTGGACCTCTCGGCCGTCCTGCGTCTTGTCGACCAGACCCGTCAGCGCCAGCTCACGCAGGTGCCCCGAAGCGGTCTTGACGTTCAGGCTCAGGGCCTTGGCGCAGGCGTCGAGCGTCAGCCCCGGCTGGTCGGCGAGCAGCCCCAGGAGCGCGATGCGGTGGTGGTTGGCAAAGCCACGGATGATCGCTTCAAGCTGCTTGTCTTCAGACAGGGGCAAAGGCATCTCCACTGAACATAGTTCGGCGGCAGTATACTCTCGGTTTCTTAAGAATGAGATGGATGCGGATCGGGAAGCCCTGATCCCAATAAGGATCCACCGAACAGGGTGCCACGGCCGATCCGCTTGAGCGGTCGGGCGTGGCACGCACAGCAGGAGGCGTCTGACTCATGGGATTCGTATCAGCCGCCGGGCAACGCCCGGGGGTCAAAGGGTGACACGCTTGCGAGCGGGGTTTGCGGGGTGAATGACTAAGACCGCCTTCTAAACAGGGGGACAGACATTCCTGTCTGTCATTCGGCGAAGCCGAAGCCAACATCTCTCAGGCCGGCGGCCTGACGACTGGCAGGGATGCCTGTCCCCCTGATCATGAGGTTAGGCGTTCTATACGATTGACATGCCTCGCCCCCCGCGTGTTATACGGCAGGTGCGGAGGCATGCCCCGATCAACGCACGGCTACACGCACAATAGCGAAACGAGGCTCGTATGAGCGCCTGCACCACCGCCCCGAAGCTGATCCGGCGGCAACGCTAAGGCTTATAAACTTAAGAATACAAGTTCTCCAGAATACACATTCTCAAGAAAACAAGAACTCAAGAACAAAAGGGCATTGCGCCTCACCCCGGATCAAACCCAGCCCACCCCAACCCGCTAACGACATCAACCATCTCCCACCCCAAGCCGGTCCTCAGCGACAGCGAAGGTCCGGATGGCATCTGCTTAGAGCGATTAGCCTTTAGCTATCAGCTTTCAGCCTTCAGCCATCAAACATCCGCCATCCGAAATCCGAAATCCGCCATCCCCCCAAGCCCACCGCTTGCCGCGTCGGCACGCGGCGGGGTCCAAACCCACAAAAATCCCAAAACCCGCGCTTGGGATTAAACCACGCAACAGTACAATACCCCAATGCCCGTGATGAACCCATCACAACCCGCCCGCAACACCACCCACGCCTTCGCTAGCGAGACGCAGCCAACCCCCGATCAGCCCCGCGACCTAACCGCCGCGTCACCACGCGGGGTCGAACCGACAACCCACCGACGCTCCAGCCAAGTTCAAAAAACTTGGAACATCCCTGCGATGACCCTCTTCGGACAGCACTTTCCGGGGGTTGCAAAGCCGCCACCCCGGCCACGCGCCGCCAAAACGACTCCCGACCCCTTTTCCGACACCCGACCCCTTTTCCGACACCGACCCCTTTTCCGACTCCTATGAAAAACAAGAAGCGCTTAGCACTCATATCATTCTTCGTCTTACTCCCCCTTCTTGGACTGTCCGCTATATTGACGATATTTGTACGCGAAATGTGGATTCAGTATTCAATGATTGAAGATATAGAGAGTCGATATGGCGGAATGATTGTAGGGGAGTATCATGTTGCCGGGTCTGACCACATTGAGGCTATTACGATTGTTCAGCTAATTCATATGGGATCATTCGATTTTGCAGGTGTAAAAGAACGGGATATTGTTGTCTCTCAGAGTACTATTGGGCAATTTCTGATTCTCTTAGACCAGCCTCCAGGATCATCAATTTCGTTTGATGTTGTAGATGGTGGGAATGGCCCGACAATAAAACAGCGTACTGTACGTCATATCACGGTGGTTGCTCCGTAGAAGGAACCAAAATGGGGAACCAAGGGGACATAAAAGGGGTCGGGAGTCTCTTTCACGACCACTTTTTCGCGATATTAACGACTCCCGACCTGCTCTGTTACAACCCTTCCAATTGTGATGAGCCGAACCTGACTGGCAACATGGTGATGAGGGTCCCGGCGCTCAATGCGAGAGGGTTGTAACAGAGCACTCCCGACCCCTTTTAATCCCAATCCTCTTTTAATCCCCGGCTCACGAGTAGTATTCGCCAATGAATGGGAAATCTCCTATGGCGGATTAATCAATCTTCAATCTTCAATCTTCAGTCTTCATTCTTCAATCTCAACCCATCCGGACCTTCGCTTTGGCTCAGGACCGGCTTCTTTTTTGTGGGGCATGGTGTTTTGTGTTAGTGGGCGATGTTACACTCTATCCATGCGAATGATGATGCCTGGGCTGTTGTTGATGGTGGTGTTGACGGGCTCTGTTGCGTGGGCGCAGGAGGAGGAGTTTGACATTGAGAACGTGCCTACGCCGGTGTTGCTTAAGGAGCTTTTGCCGGCCGGGGGGATCGATGCGGTTGATGTGGATTACTGGCTGTGCATGCAGATGACGGACGCGGACGGGCAGGTGCTGGGTAACCAGTCTTATCACCACTGGTCGATCAAGCCGGTGGAGGGCAGGCTGGTCTTTACGTATCAGATGGGGTACACGGGGGTCAACGGCTACCACAAGCTCCGCCGCTCGGTTTACGAGGCGGATGGGTCGCTCGTGTCGTATCAGGACCAGATGGTGCGGAGCACCGGCAGTCTGCGGACGGTCACGGGGCAGGTCGTTGATGATCAGTTGGTGCTTGAAACAACCACCGATGTCGAGGCCGGGATACAAGCACCGGCCGATCAACGGCGGAAGGTCCCGCTGAAGGTTTTTGAGGAGGCGTTGTCGCCGGACTGGCTGCCGTTGGTGCTGGCTTACCACGTGCGTCGGGGGAGCCTGGGTTTTGGGTATGCGACGGTCGATGTCTCGCGAAACAACGAAAAGATTCAGTCGGCGGTAGAAAACCTGGGGTCTGAGCAGGTGCAGGTCGCCGGGGCGATGGTCGATGCGCACCTCCTGCGGGTGAAGAAAAGTATCGATGGCAAAGACGATGGGCAGGTGAATGCCACGATGTTCGTGCTGGCGGACGGGTCAGTGTGGAGCATGACCAACCGCACGAAGAAGATGCGGATGGATTTTCGGCGGTCCACCGCGGAGGAAGTTTCAAAGGAGTTTTCGCTGGATCAGGTGCAGTTTGATCTCAAGCCTTGAGGCGGCTGTGTCGTTGGCCAACGCATCCGGGTGCATTGACTACAATGCGATTTTGCACCAACAGGAAGCACGGTCATGGGTGTTGAAATTGAAGCGAAGATGCGGCTGAACGACCGCGAAGCGATGATTGCCCGGCTCGACGCGCTGGGGGCTCAGCGTGTGGTCGAACTCAGCGAGACCAACTCGTATTTCGATACCGCTTCGGGTTCGCTCAAGGCTTCGGACCACGGCCTGCGGACGCGGGTGGAGGTCACGGACGCGGGGACCAAGGACGAGAAGATCACCACGACGATCACACACAAGGGCCCGCGGACGCTGGGGCTGCTCAAGTCGCGGTACGAGACGGAGCTCCTGGTGGATAACGCGCGGGATGCGGCCTTGCTGCTTAGCGCCCTGGGGTTTCATCACGTGCTGAGTTTTGAGAAGCGGCGCCTGCGCTACAAGCTTGACGGCTGCCACGTGGAACTCGACGAGCTGCCGGTGATCGGTCGCTTTATCGAGATCGAGGGGCCGACGGAGCAGGCGGTCCAGGCGGTGCGTGATCGGCTTGGCCTGTCGCGTGAGCCGGTGATCCGGTCCAGCTACATCGCGATGCTCAGGACGCACCTGCAGGAGACGCACAGCGAGAAGGTGATGATCCGCTTTGAGGATGATGCGTCGGTGGTGAAGGGCTAAAAGACGGATTTTCCCGCGTTTTTTTGGATTCATGATCGCCTGGCAGAAGTGTAGTGGGTGCGAGACGCTACAATCGCGTGCGGTTTCCTGTACCTGACGCACCGCCCTTGGGGACTAAACTCATGCAATTGTTCCTTCGCCTTGTTGTTGTCGTGTTGCTGCTGATTGTGGTCACGTCGGCTCAAGCGCAGAGCGCGGGTACGACGCATACCGCATCGAGTTACGAGGTCGCCATCCCGCAAGGCTGGGAGCTCATGACGCAGTCGGACCAGTCGGCGGTACTTGGTGAGGCGGCGCGGATGTTCCCGAATGTCAGCAGCGTGGACCTGTCGTCGATCGACATGTTCGCGTTTGATACCAACAGCAGCGCGAACTTCGCCACCAACTACAACATCGTCGTCGTGCCCCAGACGCTGGAGATGACCGAAGCGAACCGCAAGGTACAGGAAGAAGCGACGGCCAGAGACCTCAAGCAGATGGGCATCACGGTCAACAGCATCAGCTCGCGGATCGACACGGTGGGCCAGGCCAAGTGCATCACGCTTGAGATGCAGACGCTCATCATGGGCATGCCGTTGTTCCAGCGATCGCACCTGTTTTCCGACGATAAGCAGGCGTATGTGCTGACGTTTTCGACGCCGTTGAGTGAGAAGCAGAATTACACGCCGGTGTTTGATACGGTGCTCGCGTCGTTCGCCTCGACCACGGGCACGCTGCGGGCCGAGCCTGACCTGATGACCCGGGTCCTGCCGTTGGTGGTTAGCTTCGGCGTGATCGGTGTGATCGTGGTGATTGTGGTGTTCGTAGTGATCAACCGGTCGAACAAGAGCGGGGCGTGAAATCCAGGCGTTGTAAACAACCTGTTGAAGTTCCTAGCGTTTGCTGCAATCGTCTGCGATCCGCTGCAGAAAGGCTTGCCAGAGCTGTTGCGTGATCGCCCCCGGCTGGCCACCTGCGATGGGTTTGCCGTCGACCGCTGACACGGCGCAGAGCAGCGTGCCCGTGCCGGTGATGAAGAGTTCCTCGGCGGCGTGGAGGTCGGCGGCGCTAAAAGCCTGCTCGTGTATCGCGATATCCAGTTCTTTTGCAAGCTCGATCACGACGTTGCGGGTGATCCCTTCGAGGATGTATCGGTCGGCGGGGTGGGTGTAGAGTTCGCCATCGAACACCGCGAAGAGGTTGGTCGATGAGCCCTCGGTCACTCGGCCGTCGCGGACGAAGATCGCTTCGCCGCAGCCGGCCCTGGCGGCCTTGGTCTTGGCGAGCGTGTTGGGCAGGAGCATAAGCGACTTGATCCAGCAGTTGTGCCAGCGGTCGTCGAGCGTGGTGATGGCGGTGATGGATTTGATCGGCTCGTCGACGGCAAGCCGTGTCGCTGCTTCGGCACTGAGGAAAAGGGTGGGCTGGATGCTCGGGTCGATGATGTGGTTGCGGGGCGCGACGCCGCGCGTGACCTGCCAGTAGACGCGGGCCTCGGTGAGGTTGTTGCGGCGGACCAGTTCGTCGCTGAGTTGGGCAAGCGGTGCGGGGTCAAAATGAAAGTCGATGCCGGCCAGCGATCGGCCCATGCGGTCGAGGTGTTCGGTGAGAGTGAAGGCTCGGCCGTGGAAGTAGCGGACGACTTCGTACACGCCGTCGGCGAAGTAGATGCCGCGTTTGTCGACGGCGAGCCTGGCCTGGTCGCGGGGCAGGAATTGGCCGTTGAGATGGACGATCGGTGCGTGCATGGGGGCATGATAATGTTCGGGGGCGTGGGCCGGTCATGTCGCGGGATTGATGGCGAACAATTTGCCCCGTTTCCCGGCCAGCGATACACTTTGGGGCTTGACTGCCGGCGGTCGGCGGGACGAAGGTGACAGGGGAGCGCGACGTGAAGTTTGACCTCATCGACCGCGTGACCGCCCGTGATGCGACGTCGCTGAGCGCGGTGAAAAACGTCAGCGCCGCGGAGGAGTACTTGGGCGATCACTTCCCGGGCTTTCCGATCCTGCCGGGCGTGATGATGCTCGAGACGCTGGTGCAGGCGGCCCGGCATTTTGCGGCTGGCAGCGACGACCCGCCGAGCGTGCCCTTGGTGATCAAGGAGGTCCGCAACGTGAAGTATGCGGGGATGGTCCGGCCGGGCCAGTCGCTGAGCGTCACGGTCACGCTGCGTGGTCGTGAAGGCCACGCGTATGATTTTCAGGGCGTGGGCAAGGTCGGCGAGCAGGTCGCCGTGCAGGGACGATTTTCGTTGGAGCCGTTATTATTGAGTTGTTAGCTTTTAGCTGTTAGCCATTAGCCAGAACCCAAACCGCCCGCAACCACAAGCCACAGGCCTCAAGCCCTAGGCCTCGTAACAGGAACCCGTGATGTCGATGTCTGATCAAGAAATTTTTGCAAAGGTTCAGGAAGTCCTCGAAGAGGCGCTGGGCGTGGATGCCGATGAAGTGACGCCGACCGCGACCATCGGCGAAGACCTCGGGGCCGAGTCGATCGACTACCTGGATATCAGTTTCCGTTTGGAGAAGGCCTTTGGGATCAAGATCGGCGAGACGGAGATGTTCGACCAGTCGGTCTTGTCCAACCCGCAGTATGTGCAGGATGGCAAGGTGACGGCCGAGGGCCTGTCGCAACTGAAGGCGAAGATGCCCCACGCCGACTGGTCTGAGTTTGAGGCTGACCCGCAGGTCGACAACCTGCCGAGCGTTTTCACGGTCGAGATGATCTGCAAGTTTGTGAAGGCGAAGATTTCTTAAGCCGTCAGCTGTTAGCCTTTGGCCGTTAGCTCAAGCGATTTGCTTGCGGCAGGCCTTGAAGCTAATGGCTATCGGCTAACAGCTAACGGCTTAATCCCATGCGCTGGCTCTGGCTCGATCGCATCCTGGAACTGGACAAGGCCAAGCGCTGCGTGGCCATCCGCAACGTCACTGCGGCCGAGGATGTACTGCACGATCACTTCGCCCCCGCCCCCGGATTGACGGGTAACGCCGCGAAGGGGTTTCATGGCGGGCCCACCGGCTGCGCACCCTCGGCCGTGCACCCGGCGTATCCGGTCATGCCCAACTCGCTGATCATCGAGGGCTTCGCGCAGACCGCCGGCATCCTCGTCGGCCACGCCAACGATTTCAAGGAAAAAGTCATCCTCGCCAAGATCGGGAAGGCCAGCTTCACCGGCCTGTCCGCTACGCCCGGCTACACGATCCGCCACACCGCGACGATCACGCACCTGGATGAACGCGGCGCCTCGACCACCGGCAGCGTGCACCTCATCGACCCGGCCAACCCTTCGGCAGAGCCTCGCGAGATCGCCACGATCGACATGATGTTCAGCCACATCGATCAGAACATGCAGGGGCTGGAGTTCCCCGAAGAAAACTTCGTCTTCACCGACCAGTTCATGGACCTGCTTAAGCGCTCGGGCGTCCGCTGATTCAAAGTTGAGTAGATTGCTGTTTTTTTCGGCCTCCAGCGGTAATATGTTCGCTGTCCTGTCGTTCCTCTCTATCGCAATCACTTTTTCATCGAGGTCTTCATCATGCAACAACGCCCGATCCTGCCAATCCTGCTTGCCGTTCTCATCGCACTGAGCCTGGTGCTCACGCAGCCCGCGTCGGCCCAGGCGAAGCTTGAGGTCCACCGCGTCTTCAACAGCCACATGGTGCTCCAGCGCGATCAGCCGATCGTCATCTGGGGCTGGGCCGACGCCGGCGCGAAGGTCAGCGTCAAACTCGGCGACGAGTCGGTGACGGCCGAGGCGACCGGCAAGGACGGCCGATGGTCCGCGACCTTCGCCCCGCGCGCCGCCAGTGGGCAAGGTGTTGCGCTGGTCATCACCGCCGGCGACAAGACCGTCACGATGGACGATGTCGTCTTCGGCGATGTGTGGGTCATGAACGGGCAGAGCAACATGGCCTTTGGCCTCAAGGGAACGCAGTCGTACGACCTCGAATCTGCACAGGCGCACCTTCCGCTCCTGCGATGCATGAAAATCTCAACCAACGAAAGCCAGGACCTGCAGACACAGATTCCCGAGTCGGCCCTCACGCCCTGGACGGTCGCAACCCCCGAGTCGGCGGGCGACGTTACGGCGATCGGTTACAACTTCGGCGCGACGCTGCAGCGAGCGCTACAGATCCCCATCGGCATCATCGACACCTCGCGCGGCGGCGCGTCGATCGAATCGCTCGTTCCCGAACATAAGTTCGACGACCACCCGATCGCCAAGACCTACAAGGCCTCGGTCGAAGCGAAGATCGCGGCCTTCGATGCACAAGCACTCATCGACGCCAACTACGCCAAGGAAATCGAGAAGCTCAAGAAACAGAACGTCCCCGAAAAGGACTGGCCGGCCAAGCCCGGCATCGAGAGCCTGCGCTCCTGGTCGATCCCCGGCGTCAGCCCCAGCGACCTGGGCAGTTGCTACAACGGCATGTTCGGCGTCTTCAAGGGCATCAGCATCAAGGGCGTGCTCTTTCACCAGGGCTACAACAACGCGATGAACGGCAACTGCCGGCCGGTGCGATACCGCGTGCTCATGAAACTCATGGTCGAAGGCTGGCGCGAAGACTTCAATCAGCCCAACCTGCCCGTCGGCATCATCGGCTTCTGTGCCGGCGGCATCCCGCAGACCGACGCGAACTTCGAGGCCCATTCCTTCGGCGGGGCGGCTTACATCCGTGAGTCGCAGCGGCTTGGCCTGGCCGACGCCGGCGATGAAGAGAACACCGCGTTTCTGCCGGCCTACGACATCCAGATCCCCGGCCTGCACCCTGCGCGCAAGAGCGATCACGCGCTGCGCGCCGCGCGCTGGGCGCTCAATCGTGTCTACGATCAGAAGATCGACTGGGACTTAGCCAAGCTCGTGTCCGCCAAGGCACAGGGCGACGTGATGGTGCTGACGTTTGATAAGCCGGTCTACGACCACAGCCAGTCCATGGCCGTCGAGGGCTTCGCGGTCGCCGGTGCCGACGGCAAGTTTTATAAGGCTTACGCGGCCCATCAACTCAAGAAGGGGCCAGACATCTGGAACACGCCCAACAAGTCCTGCGAGGCCAACATCATCCACCTCTACAGCCCGCTGGTGAAAGAGCCCGTCGCGGTGCGCTACGGCTGGTCGAGCAGCCCGATGGGCAACCTGTACGTCAACGGCAAGCCGTGGAACCCGCTGCACAGCTTCCGCACGGACAACTGGGACTGGCCCGAGAGCGACGACCCGGACGTGAACCCCGTCAGTCGGACGGTGGGTAATGACATGAGCAAGGACGCGCTGGATCGGAATATCTATCGCAAGGCCGAGGAAGCCAAGCAGGCGACCGAGATCCTGCAGCGCGTTGAGACGCTGGGCGTGGCGCAATGATCGCATGAACAAGCAAGCTGCTCTAACAAAAAGCCTCGACGTGTGACGTCGAGGCTTTTTCGTTGCCGGTGGCAGGCTTATTACATGCCTGACTGTCGCGAGCGATCAATTCTGCTTGATCTGGTCCGCGTACTTGTCAGCCAGGCGCTGCCAGTATTCTTTCCAGTACTCGTCGTAGTAGTCCAAGCCCGCCTTCTTGATGTTGGGCAGGTCGGTCATGACCGGTGAGGTGGCCGGGTCGTAGCCCTTGAGGTGGCCGGTGCCCGCACGCAGGCGAGGAGACACGAAGCGCCAGTCGCTGTCGGTGAGGACTTCTTCGCAGAGCTTGGCGCCGACCGGGTCGTACTGCTTGAGCTGTTCGCGGGTGTGGATGTGGTTGTGGTCGTGGTCGCTGGTGCGGTTGGTGTCGTACCAGGCCTGGTAGATCTCGGCGAAGTATTCACCGCGGTTGGTGGCGGCGTAGCACTGCTTGGGCCCGCCGAAGATGATGAGGACCTTGTCGTCCTTATCGACCAGCAGGTAAGGCGTCGCGGGTCGGCCGTTGACGGTGATGTCTCCGCCGGCCAGCGCCGCCGACAAGAGCGCCCGCGGCTGATCGGGGAACGCCTCGGCCAGCGCATCGAGCAGACGCACGGGCGTGAGGGACTGGACCCGGCCGAAGGTCTGGGCGGCAAAGCCGTCCATATACAGCCCTTTTTCCTTGGTGTTTTTGTAGGCCTCGGAGACCTGCTTCATCTGCGCTTCATTGAAACCCTGGAACATGACGACGTGGCCGAACTCGTGGACGAGGATCGATTCGTCCTGCATCCCGCCGGGGTATTCCATGACGTCTTCCTCGGCGAAGACGACGACGGACTGTTTTCGGCCGTCGATGTTGAGGTTGCTCAGGAAGCCCCGGCTTCGCCAGTTATAAAAGTCCAGCTCATCGCCGGTCTTGTCGGTCTTGAACTGCGGCAGCTCGCTGATCTGTTCGGTCGCGCCAATCAGCAGGCACAGCAGCTTCTTGTCGCGGACGCGCTGGGCGACCTCGGGGTTGATCGAGCTCATCATCTTGTCAAAGAGGTAGGCCGACTCCTTGAGCGCGTAGTCCGAGACTTTGTCGCTGGTGGCGATGAGGATGTCCTGGACGACGATCGACTTCTTGTAAAAGTTCGCGTCCAGGTCGTAGTACTTGAGCTGCTCGGCCGTGGGCGGGGTGACGGTGTAGGGGTCGTCGTTCTGCGCGGCAGCGGGGTTGCCGAGGCTGATGAACAGCGTCAAAAGAAGCAGGAGCAGGGCGGGTTTGTCGTGGGGTCGCATGCATCACTCCGGGGGATGTCGTGGGTGGATGGGTTGGCAGGCCGGGGGAATCGTACGCTTTATTTGTCTTTGGGGATGAGCTTGATCATGGCGTTGCCCAGCGCGTCGCCGATGAGGAAGTAGCTCTCGGCGTTGCCGGACCAGTGGTGGCCGTGGCCGGGGTTGGGCGACATCTCGGGGTCGCGGGCAAACGCGCTGGTCTTCACAAAGCTGGCGAGGCTGATGCGGCTGGTGCCCAGTTCCTGCTGTTTGCGGAACGTGTCCATGCCGCTGCCGGGCGTGGCCTCTCCGCCGTTGCCCAGTTCGCCGACGACAATCGGCATCTTCGGCGACTTGAGATCAGCGCGAAGATCCTTGGCGAGTAATTCCAGATTGTCGGCATACTCGGCGGTGGCGTCAGCGTCGATCATGTCGTTCCAGCCCTGCTGCCAGACGAAGCCGGCGATGCGGAAGGGCTTACCTTCCAAGGCCTCCAGCGCTTCCTTGATCTCCGCGAGCATCTGCGTGTAGTAAGGCCCGGTGTCGCCCTCGGCACTGGGCGGACGGAAGTCCTTGTGCAGGCTCTTGCCACCCCAGGCGGTTTTGATGAGGAGCACGCGCTCTTTGATTGCGTCGCCGACGACGTGGCCGAACTGAAGCTCGGGCCCGATGTGCGTGTCGTTGCCGTAGCCGGTGTAGCCGATGGTGAGTTTGCCCGAGCGGACCTTGTCGTTCTGCTTGTACCAGATCATGACGTCGTCGCGCTCTACCCACGAGCCGTCGGCATTGCGCAGGTGTTTCATCTTGTCTTTGCTTTGCGAATGCTCCATCGACCAGACAAGGTTGCCCTTGCCGCTGTTGTAGTTCTTCGGGTCGTCCATGGCGACCACGCCCTGGCCCTGCATGTTGGACTGGCCGGCGAGGATGAAGACCTGGATCGTCTTGGCCGAGTCCTGGGCATGGGATTGTGGAGCGGGCAGGAGCAGGGCGGCGGCGACCGCGATCAGCAACAGCAGGCGGGGGGCATTCATGTTCGTTTCCTGTCGGGCTCTCTTTGAGCCATTACAATGGGTCGTAAGCACGACGCGGGCTTGGCGTCTGTTATTTCACAGTTTACGTCCGCCGGCGTTTGAAGGAGCGATCACGATGATGCATGTCCGATGGGTGCTGGGCCTGGTCCTGCTGCTGGTCGCCGGCCAAGGCTGGGGCGAAGACGAACTGCCTGCCCGCGAAACCTTCAATATCGACGAACACCCCGCGTTTATTCTCGCCCCGAAAGAGCCGGCCAAAACCGACTCGGGCAAGCCCTGGGTCTGGTACGCGCCGACGCTAGGTAAGAACCTGCCCGGCGGGGCCGAGGTGTGGATGTTCAAACAACTGCACGCCAAGGGCATCGCCATCGCGGGCATCGACGTGGGCGAGTCGTATGGCAGCCCGCAAGGCCGGGCGCTGTTTCAGAAGTTGTATGTCGAGATGACCACGAACCGCGGATACAGCAAAAAGCCCGTGCTGCTTGGCCGAAGCAGGGGCGGGCTGATGCTCTACAACTGGTCGGCCGAACACGCGGACTGCGTCGGCGGGATCGCGGGGATTTACCCGGTGTGCAACCTCGCGAGTTGGCCGGGGCTGGCCAAGGCTGCGCCGGCGTACGGGATGACGGCTGAAGAATTGCAAGCACAACTTAAAGAGCACAACCCCGTCGACCGGCTCGAACCGCTCGCCAAGGCCCGCGTGCCCATCATGCACCTGCACGGCGATAACGACCGCACCGTGCCCCTCGAACCCAACACCGGCCTGCTCGCGGAACGCTACACCAAGCTCGGCGGAGACATCACCGTCGAACTGATCCAAGGCGGCGGCCACGACATGGAAAAACACTGGTTCGAATCACAGAAACTCGTCGACTTCATGATCAAGCACGCGCTAGGCAAGCCCGCAGAACAGAAGCAGCCATAATCAACACCGTCAGGATTTAGGAACCCACGCCGACGCTGAGCGCAGCGAAGCGTCTGGTCCCAAGCCGTCAGTCAGCCGGGTGCCACTCTGCGTCTATCAGGACGCTGAGTGCAGATCGTGATGGGCAATTTGCTGGCGTTTGGCACCAAGCGGGCTGATACCCGCGAGGTGGCACCCAGCTATCAGCTATCAGCATTCAGCAATCAAAACCCCACCGAAGCCCACGGTGTGCCCGCTTTGGGGCACGCCGTGGGTCGCAACCCACAAAAATCCCAACCCCACTCTTTGCGTTCAAACAAAACCCAGTAAAATCAGCCCATGCCCGTGATGAAGCCATCACAACCCGCCCGCAACCCTGCCAGCACTTTCGTCAGCGAGACGCAGCCAACCCCCGATCAGCGCGACGACATAACCGCCGCGTCACCACGCGGGGGCGAACCGACCACCCACCGACGAATCGAGCCCGTTCATAAACTTGGAGCATCTTGGTGATGACCCATTTCAGACCACACTTTCCGTGGGTTGCAAAGCCGCCACCCCGGCCACGCGCCGCCAAAACGACTCCCGACCCCTTTTACGACCCCTCGTTGAAATTTCTTTTTTGTATAGGGCTCTTTTTACTGCCCGCATGTAAGTTCCATTACCAGTCCGAGGATGTGAGATCACTGGATGGTGACTACACACTCGTTACTCCCCATGATTATGCTACAGGAATATTATGTATTCGAGGCAATAAGTTCAATCTGATTTACAGGAGTGATGGGGGTTTAAGCTATGAATCCGAAGGATACTGCAGCATTACTCTCGATGGCCAATTGCTGTTAGTGGGCCAGGATGAGGTAACATCAGCAAAAATTTATCGCATCGAAGATTATGTTTTATTTCGATTGATGCCTGGTGCTCCCTTAGTTCTTCCTAATGAAGAACCGGCTAATTTGATTTCAAATGCAATTGGAAGTGCTTATGTACCTGATGGTCGCGTTGCAGAATATAGAAATGCAACATTCACTGGCACACCGCACATTCACAGTACCACTACAATCATAGTGAGTAATAAGAGCGAATGGGAAACGCTTCAGACAGGAAAAGCAGACAGTAAAGGGACCGTCCCTGTTAATTGATTCGGTGGGTGGCCGGGGTGGAGGCTTCGCAAAGAACCCGGAACGAATAGGCAATGATGTGTCAACTGTCGTCTGTTCCGGGTGCTCGCGGACTCGTCCCCGGCCACCCGAAGGATGGCAAGCGACCGGGGCACACGAAATAAACAGGTACAATACATTCATGTCGCATACGCCACGCCTGCACAACACGGCCAACGACTCCGCTTGCGTCAGCAGGTGTTGGGCATCAACGATTAAAAATATGCGGATGAACATGGTGACGCGCAATTTCAGTCCCCTGTTTAAAGGTAGTCAATGCGTCTTTAAGAAGACTTCGCGGGTTTTTATTGGAGCACTATCCGATGAGCAAGAAGAATTCTAAGTATGACATTGACATAGGAGTGTTGCGCGATATGCCGCAACACCTTCAGTATCTTGTAGGGCCCGCGATGATTTATGGGCGTTATCAGTTCGACGATGACATTGACGAATTCGTACACACCATATCAACACAAGACCTGAATATACTCAAGCAACTCGCTGGTGAGTTTTATGAAAAACGCCACTATCGTGATCTTGAAGATTGGGCCAGAAAATTCAAAATGATAGATCACCCCGAGATTAAACGGCTTGTTTTTTTATTTGCCGTTATGGACGCTCTTGGCTTGAAATTCAATTGACCTGACGATTAGTTGCGTCAGAGCTAACGGCGGGTGGCAGGGGCAGAGTCCGCGAGGGAACCAAAAGCTGTACCCGGCCACCCGATGTAGCCGCCGGGCCACGCCCGGGCGGACGAGCGCTGACACGCTGGCGGTCGGGTTGGGCGCGGGTTGTCAGTCATCGTTTGCGATCTTTCGTCCGCCCGCGTGTGACGCGGCGGCTGCGGGGCGGGCTTAAAACCAGGCCTATTTGGCCTGTTCTTTGAGCTTCGGTCGGGTCATCCATCGGTATGATCCCGAGCCCGGGAATCGATTTGTGTTGCCTGGGGCTCAAAAATGCTTGAATTTCACGCTTTAAGAGGTCATACTATTGAACCCAAGGCGATCGCTGGCCCAAGCCCCCGCACGCTTGAATGTCCCGCCTGCGGATCGCCGATCCTGTTAATCGTTTCGATGGATGACTGTGAAAGGGTTGCTTGTGCACTCACGCCTGACGCTGCTGCTGTTGACCTGCCTGTCCCTTGGCCTGTTCACCGGGTCTGCCCGTGCGGTGTATGAGAAAGCCGACGGCTTCCCGTGGAACTTGACGCTCTTTGGCGATCAGGATCGGCCGATCGTCGAGGCGCTCGGCGGCGGGTTCTTCATGAACGTTGGGCCCACCGGCATCCGCGCCCAGATCACGCACGAGAACCCGACGGCCTTTACCGTCAAGTTCGTCTTCGAGAGTTCGCCCGCGGCTGGGAAGATCAAGGCTGGGGACATCATCGTTGGCGCGAATGGGCATGTCATGAATGTCGCCCACCAGTTTGGCCGGCGGAACATCACCGGCTGGGCCGGCCCGATGGAAGAGATGGCCAAGCTCATCGAAGACAGCCAAGGCAAGGACGGCAAGCTCGAACTGATCGTCTGGCCAGGCGGCAAAAAAGCTGAGCAGAAGAAGGTCATGCTCCAGATCGAGCCGGTTGGACGCTTCGCGGACACCTACCCCTTTGACTGCCCGCGCTCTGACAAGCTCATGGAGCAGTTGTGCGACTTCATCGCCAATGAATACCAGCGCACCGGCAAGTTCGGCAGGCAACACACCGGCACCGCCGCGGTCCTCGCCCTGATGGCCAGCGGGGACAACAAGTATTCACGCATCGTCCAGGATGTCGTCGGTGGCTATGCCAACAACCGATACGACAGCCTCAACGGCAACGGCTACATCTGCTGGTCGCTGGGGCTCGACGGCATCGTCATCGGCGAGTACTACAACCTCACGCAGGACAAGAGCCTCGTCCCTGCGGCGCAGTCCCTGGTCACTGCCGTCGGCGAATCACTGAACTGGGAGAACGGCGCGTACTCGCACCGGCCCAACCCCTTCATCATCCGACGCATCGCCGAAGGCGGGCCCGCCGGCTACGGGCCGATGTCCGGGACCTCCGGCCTGATCATGCTCGCGCAGACCCTCTTCCGCGCCAGCGGCCTGGACTATGACGAAGTCGCCTACGAACGTCTGCACCAGGGCTACCTCGCTTCATGGACCGACAGCGGCTATATCGACTACGGCATGAAGGACTGGGAGCATGTCGTCATCGAACCCACCGGCGACTCGGTTGGTAAGGCCGTCAATCAGAAGGGCATCGGCTACCTCATCCCCACCGGCATGAAGGGCATCGAGAATTTCAAAGTGACCTGGCCGGCACCGGGGGATACACGCGCCGCTTCGACAGACTGGCTGAAAAATCAGAAGGAACTGGACCGCGCCCGCGTGGTCATGCTCGACAAGAACAAGCTGCTGGTGGTTCGCGACATGACCGCCAAAGAGCCGGCCGTGCCCTTCAAGGATAGTGGCAAGCCCATCAGCCACATCTTCCGGACCGGCACGGCGGCGCTGTCGTACTCGATCGGCCACGAGGACGACAAGGTCTGGAAGTACATGTCCAGCAGCTACGCCAAGGCCTGCGCCAACAGCCCCAACGCGATCCTCGACGGCCACGCCAGCACGCTCATGCACACGCTCTGGGGTTCGCTCGGCGCATCGCGCTCCGATCGCAAGTCCTTCCAGAGCTACATGCAGGGCATGAAGTGGTGGTTCATCATGGCCCAGACGCACGACGGCAGCTTCGTCGCCATGCCCGGCCGGGACTACGCTTCGACCGACCACGTCTA
>JBGSTE010000563.1:0-1508 GCA_041736655.1 Phycisphaeraceae bacterium
GGCTATCGCGTCACGGCCGACAACGACCAGCGACTGCCCCGCACCACTGCCGCCGTCATCACCGCCGCCCTCACCGCCTGGTACGCCCAGACCCGCGACGCCAACCGCATCGAGCCCCTCTGGGCCGTCCTCCGCGACCTCATGCAGGTCAACACCGACGACCCCCGCGTCACCGACCTCGTCTGGGTCAGCCACAGCGTCAGCAAGCACGGCAAGCTCCTGGCCGACAACCACCCCGACCCCCAGGCCGCCCAAAAAGACCTCGCCAACTGGCAAAAAGCCCTCGCCCAGAACATCACCCTCGTCTCCGAACAACAAGTCCGCGGCAAGCCCGTCCTGGGCCCATCCGACGTCACCGGCGGCTTCATCCTCCAAACCGCACCCCCAGGCAGCCCGCCAAACCCCACCTGGGAGTCCGCCATGCCCCTGGCCTTCATCTCTATCGCCCTCACCAACCACGACATCATCCCCCCCGATCGCGTCTTTGGCCCGCTCCTCACCGCCGGCCTCGGCGCCCGATTCCTCGGCCAACTCATGATCACCCAGCCCAGCGCCTACTACCTCCGAGACATCGAACCCGCCCTCGGTGGCATCCGCAAAACACTCTGGGATAACACCCTCTACCCCGACTGCTCCTCCATGGCCCTCATCGCCCTCACCGAACTCCTCCAATCCATGCGTACCCTCGAAGCCCAACAACAACCCTAACCCCCCATCCCAACTACAACATAATCGGAATCACTGGCTTCCCAGCATTTTCTACAAGCCCCACCCCCAGCGCGCACAAAAATCCCACCCCCGCCCTAAGGCCGAGGGCGGTTCACCGCCCGGTCCGCTCATAAGGATCAGGGGGACAGGTATTCCTGCCTGTCATCAGGCCGCAGGCCTGAACGTACACCGCTTCGCCACACTCAATAACAGACAAGCATCTCTGCCCCCTCAGACAAGACCCTCAAATCGAAACCCAACCCCAATGCTCGCGCGCGCAGCGACGGCTGCGACAGCACCCAGGTCCGCAAGTCCTGTCCCCGCCAACCCTTCGCCAAACGATCAGCCTCACAACTCCAAACCCCACCCGCTCAATTCGCACCCACCGCGCGCGCAACACAACAACCCCATAGCACCACCCCGAAGCCGGTCCTGAGCAACAGCGAAGGTCCGGATCGAATCAGCTAAGAGCTATTAGCCTTTAGCTGTCAGCCTTCAGCAATCAGCAATCAGCGATCAAAAACCTCCCCCGAAGCCCACGGCGTGCCCGCTTTGGGGCATGCCGTGGGGTCCGAACCCACAAAAATCCTAAAACCCACGCTTGGGATTGAACCACACAACTGTAAAATACCCCCATGCCCGTGATGCACCCATCACAACCCGCCCGCAACACCGCCCGCACCTTCGCCAACGACACGCAGCCAACCCCTGATCAGCGTCACGAGATAACCGCCGCGTCACTACGCGGGGGGCGAGCCGACAACCCAACGACGATCCGGTCCCGTTCAAAAACTTGGAGC
>JBGSTE010000580.1:0-1685 GCA_041736655.1 Phycisphaeraceae bacterium
CACGCGACTTGCCCGCCAGCGAGGTGTCGCCCCGGCCGTGGACGTTGGTCGCCAGCACCGCGTCGGACATGTACAGGTGCGGCTCGAGCGTGCACGGGCCCGACCAGCCGGACTTCACCGCGTCGGCCAGAATCTCGCGGGCCATCGTGTCGCCCTGGCCGATGGGCACGTGGTCGCCGCTGCGTTTCTGGTCCTTAAAGTGCAGCGCATCGGTGATGGGCTTGAGCCTTTGCCAGTTGGCCCAGGGCTCGACGCCGGTGCGCTGGTAGTTGGCGAAGTCGTAGATGAGCTTGAAGTTCTTGCCACGCAATTGGGCCAATTCGACAATCTGGTCCGGGTGGTCGCCGAAGACTTCGGTCTCGTTCTCATGATAGAGGACCAGACCCAAATCACCGGCTCGCTCGCTGAGCTTGCGGAGCTTGTCAAACGCCCGTGTTTTCCACTCTTCGCGGGGCAGGCCGGCCTTGTTGTAGAAGCTGAAAATGCGGACGTTGCTGGCACCGAAAACCGCCCGCAACTGGCCCAGGTGATCCAGCCGATCAAGTTCGATGTCGATCGGGTCGGCCACGTCGGTCTTGCCGATCGGTGAGCCGTACATGCCGACCTTGATGCCCGCATCATCGAGCTGTTGCCTGACCCGCCGGGCGTGATCGATCGGCAGCTTGACGATGTTGATGCCATCGACCATCCGCAGGTCGACGTGATCGATCTTCGCCTGCCGAAGCGCGGCGATCTGTTCCGCGGCGCTGTCGGCCGCTTCATCGGCAAAGGCACTAAGAGTCCAAGTCATGGGCGGGGTAAGGGCGTAGGGTGTAGGGTGTAGGGCGTTGGGCTAAGGGCTAAAAGCTAAAAGCTAAAAGCTAAAAGCTTGCTACTCGGCGGGCTGTTCCTGCTCTTGCACCGGGGCCGGGACTTCTTCGTACTTCGGCTGCGCGGGCTTACGCGGAGGGGCCACGAGCAGGTCCGGGTCTACGCGGTCGATCTCGAAGTTGCGGACCTGCAGGCGTTCGACGATCCAGCCGTCGAAGAAGTCCCAATACAGGTGGACCTCGACAAACTCGCGTTTCTGCAGTGAGCCCGGGCGGATGAAGTCGACCCGGCCGCGGCCGCTGCGGGCACTGATCTCGCGGACCTCGATGAGCTGGTACTCGTCGCCGGGCGTCATGCCTTCGACAAAGACGTTCTTGGGTAGTTGCGAGACGATCGAGAGCGCGACGCGTTCGCTGGTGCCCTCGGGGAAGCGTACGCCGATGTCGCCGGGGATACCCGACTGGGCGATGAGGTACTTGAGCGCATTGGTCTGGATGGTCTTGACGGTCAACTGGTTAGGGTCGTTGATCGCCACGTCGCTGCCATCGTTGGGCACGTTGATGTAGGTCGGGTTGTTGCAGCCGGACAGCAGCAAGGCGGCGGACAGCAGGAACAGTGTGAGTCGGATCATGGCAAAGCCCTCGTTGGGTGCGTGTGATCGCGATTGTATCAACGCGGGGCAGGATGTGACGAACATTGAGCGACCCGTATCGAACAGGCCAACAGCCCGCAGCAAACGGCAGCGCGGCGAAGCGTGAGAGTCTTTCCCGCGCAGCCATTGGCTGAGGGCTATTCGGACTGAGCTATTAGAGCGGATTAACTTCACAAGTAGCGGCCGGTCTTGCTCCCTCTCCCTTCCAGGGAGAGGGCTGGGG
>JBGSTE010000594.1:0-4022 GCA_041736655.1 Phycisphaeraceae bacterium
CGAGGCCCATCGCCACGATCTGCCTGACGGTGAAGGCAAACCGCACGCCCGGGCGCTGGGGCACATAACTGAGCCAGCGTGCGCGGTCGCGTAGCGGTATGTCATGCACGGGTAGGCCGTCGATATCGACGCTGCCGGCCCAGGGTTTGAGTAGGCCAAGCATCAGGCGCAGGAGCGTGGACTTGCCCGCAGCGTTAGGCCCGACGAGTACGGTGAGTTTGCCGGGCATGAGCTTCGCGTTGACATCCTCGACGACGCGGTGGTGCCGCTCGTAGCCGAAGCTGACAGACTTACACAAAATGACCGGATCGCGACTGGCCATCGGAGTGATCTTATCGGAAGCTTGTTGTGCAAAGCGAGTTTGCCAGCGCGTCAGACGAGTCTGACTGTCGAGTTTCGGCAAAGAAAATCGATTTTGCCGGTTGTACCGCTCAGGTCGCTACCCCATCGTGCCGATCCACGCGATATCCCACATCGGAGTGGACAGGTGGCTATGGGACAAAATACATCCAATTCGTCGCCCTCGGCCCAGGTGCCTAAGGTATCCAATCAACCGCTGGACCTGCTCAGCGACCTCGAGTCTCGGCTAGGCCAGCTCAAGGACTGGCAGACCCAGACCGACCGCCACCTGCGCGAGATGCAGGAAGAGAGCCGGCGGATCGATGCGCTGCGCGAAGAGGCCGAGGCGATGCGCCAGGCCTGCGACGAGCGCCAGCAGGCGCTGGACGCCCAGGCCGCGGCGATCCACCAGCAGCAGGACGAACTGGCGACTGAGCAGACGCAGCTCGCGTCGGAGAAGGCGCGTCTCAACAGCGACCTGACGACGCTCGAAGCGCTGCGCCAGCAGATCGACGACGACCAGTCGCTGGTCGAGCAGGACCGCGCCAAGGCCAAGTCCGACCGCGAAAAGATCAACCAGCAGCAGCTGGAAATCAACCACCGGCTGACCGAGTTGCAGGCCCGCGAAGCGGAAGTTCAGTCACGCCTGGACGAGGCGCAGCAGCTTCAGCAGCAACTGATCGAGCAGCAGGAGCAGATCGAGCAGGAGCGTGCTTCGCTTTCGCAGCAGCGCGCGGAACTGAACCAGTGGCAGCAGCAGATCGAAGAGACCCGGGCCGGGTTTGATACGCAGAAGGCTGAGCTTTCGCGAGAGCGAGACGCGGTGAGCAAGCTGCGTACGCAGCTCGAGGCCGACCAGACGGTTGTGCAGGAACAGAAGGCACAACTGACGGAAGAGAAGAAGCAGGTCGAGCGTAAGCGGATGGAGCTGAAGCTCAAGGCCGAGTCGCTGGACGCACAGCAGCAGCACCTGGAGCAGGCCCGTGCCGAGCTTGTGGAGCAGGCGGTGCAGATCCCTGCGGATGCGGACGCACGGCTGGCGGAATTGCAGCAGGCCAAGGCCGAGCTTGAACACGCAAGGCTGGAGCTTGAGTCGCGTCATGGCGAGCTTGAGCAGTTGCACCATGAATTGACTGCGCGAGACCAGCAGTTGGCAAGCCGGCAACAGCAGCTTGACAGCGTGCAGGCGTCGCTGGAGCAGCAGCGTTTTGAGTTGAATCAGCGTGCGCAGTCGATGCAGGAGCACGGCAGCCAGCACGGCCGACAGAGCGAAGAGCTCGAGCGTCGGTTTGAAGAATTGGCCGATCGCGAGGAGCAGGCCCAGCGGCAGGTCGCCGAGGCGCAGGCCCAGGCCCAGCAGCTTGAGGGCCGAATCCAGGAGCTGGACCACAAGCGAGCGGACCTTGAGCAAAAGCGCGATCAGTTCAAGCAGACGCTTGAGCAGAGCCGGCAGCAGATCGAGGCCCAGCGCGAGCAGGTGCGAAAGAAGGAACAGGCTCTTGAAGCTCGTGCGGCCGAGCTGGAGCAGCGGGCCGCGGAGATCGACGCGACGATCGACGCGAGCGAGACCACGGTATTGCCTGCGCTAAACGGCGAACAGGAGGCGGCGCTGCAGCGTCGGCGTGCGAAGCTGCACCGTTACCGCAATCTATTGCGTGAGCGGTCCAAGGCCTTGCAAGACGCGCAACTCAAAGTGCAGTCGTCCAGCCAGCAGTTCACCGGGCTTGAGAAAGAACGGCAGATGCTGGTAGAGGTCAAGCGGTTCCTCGAAGCCAGCGAAGCGGAGATGGTCCGCCGCTGGTCCTCAAGCCGGGCCGGCACGCTGGTCATGGGCGTGATCGTGACGCTGGTGCTGGCGGCGGGCGCGAGCCTGCTGGCGGCGCACCAACTGGTCAAGCCGGTGTGGGAAGCGTCGATGACGATCGCCATCACCGCGCCCGAGGGTGCGTCGGGCACGACGAGCATGGAGAAGTTTGTCGGCGACTTCAAGGAAGCGTTGTACAGCGAGCAGGTGCTCGACACGGCGCTCCTGGAGATGGACAAGGCCGACGCCGACGTCCGCATCGCCTCGACGCCCGCTCAGCTCAAGGCATACTTGAGCGAGAACCTGATCCTCACCGGCGAAGCGGGCAAGATCGCCCTGTCGCTGCAGACGCCCGAGAAACAGCTCGCCCAACCCGTGCTCGCCTCGCTGGGCAAGGCCATCGTCGGCTACAACGCCTCGAAGGACTACCAGGCCAAGCGCGAGCCGACCACGAAGATCGAACTGCCCGCACGATTGCTGGACCTGCCGGTGAGTAACGGGATGCAGCAGCAGTTGACGATCGCCGGCTCGACCTTTGCGGGCATCGTGCTGCTGGCGCTGGTGGGCTTCCTGATCCTCCGCACGCTCTTAAACCGCAGCAAGCGGATGTTCGGCGAGTCGGTGGAACAGTTGACCATCCTCGACAAGCCCGAGACGTGGTCGCCGTTGCACGCGGCGGGAAGAAAGTAAACGCGACATAGCCGCCGCGTAACACGCGGGGGACGAATCAAGAGCAACCCGAACCGCGCGTAACACGACCAATACCTCGCGACCCGTGCGACCCCGGGCGTTGCCCGGCGGCTACAGATCACCGGGCGCTGAGATAGCAAGCGGACCATTCATCAAGTTGAGCCACCGCAAGGGGCCGGGCCGGAGGGGCTCGGCCTCTTGCCTTTGATGGCCAAGTCGACACTAACAAACGGGCGTCATGCGGAAGGCGGGTTCGCGTCAAGGACTTCGATCACTTGACGACGTCCAGCAGGTACGCCCAGCGGTTGAGGTTATTCGTCTCGGTGACGAAATACAGCAGCGGGTCCGATGCGTTCTTCGTGGGCATGGCGTCGTCGATGCACTTCTGCGCCGCCCTAGCGTAGGCCGAGCCGGGATGCATCTCGATGAGTTTCTTCATGTTCGCCGCGGTGTATTCCTGGGCGCAGATGCGGCGGAAGAGCTGGCCCACCTTGATCTCCTCCGCGACGCCGTCTTTCTTGAAGCGGGCCTCGAGTACTTCAAGCTTTTCGTCAAACGCCGGGATGCCTCGCATACTCGCGCGCGCCGATTCGAAACGCGTGAATGCCTCAGCCACATCGCCTGCGTCGGCGATCTGCTCGATGGCCGTCAGCGTCCAAGCCACCTCTGCGTCCAGGCGCGCCTTCAGGTAGCGGTGGATCGCCCCTTCGAAGCCTTCGGCGACTTCGCTCTCGTGTAGTTCTTCGTATGCCTGGTGGAACTGAGCCTTGAACAAGCCCGTGAAAGCCCCGCGCAGGACGCGGCTGCGGATGTCCTGACGTGTGACGCCCGGCGGGAGAAACAGCTCGCCTTCTGTCGCCTGGCAGTCGTGCAGCATCGACTGATCGGTGTAGTAGATCGAGGTAAAGGCGCCGTCTGCCCGGCCCGGGCCGACGGCGTTGCGTTTGAGTGAATACAACGGGCCGGTGTGACCGCCGCCGTAACTGAGCCCGCGGAGATAGGCCTCGCCGGTCTTGCCGCCACCGGCACCTTCGCTGCTGCCATTGGCGCCAAAGCGTTTGAGGCGATCGCCAAAGCCTTCCTTGCCCGGCACGGTGGAGCTGTGGCCGCTGGCCCTGCCCGCCTTGCGGTCGATCGAGTGGTCGCGGGCGCAGGCAGTCGTCACGGGATCGGCCACCCACGCGACGGT
>JBGSTE010000651.1:0-1899 GCA_041736655.1 Phycisphaeraceae bacterium
CGATCTGCTTGGGCAGCACCTCGCCGAAGAGGATGACCCCCAAGAAAGTCGCCATCGCGATGGCCGCAACCGCGCTCGCATTGATCGCGCCGCTCTGCAGCCAGCGATCCATCAGCAGTGTGCTGAGCGTGAAGTACAGCACGTTGACGATCATGTTGCCAATCAGCAGCGTCACCAGCAGCGCTCGCGTCTGGCTCAGGAGTTCGGCGGCGGCGTGGGCACCGGCCTTGGTCGACTTGGTCAGCAGCACGCGCTGGTGGGCCGACAACGAAAACAACGCCGTCTCCGAGCCACTGAATAACGCGCTGCCGATGAGCAAGAGCGGCAAGGCAAGCAGCAGGATGAGGTTGATCGGGTCCACCGGCAGGTTCACTGGCGCACGTTAAGCGCGGCCCTCGAAGGTCTTTTTCTCCAGGCCCTCCCACGCGTGGCCCTGGATCGCACGAACAATCCGCTCAGCGGCGTCGACCGCGGCGTAGCCCTGCTCGGCCGTCACCACCGGCGCACCGCCCGAACGAACCGCCTTGATGAATGCCTTGGCCTGTGCGGTCAGTTGGTCGGCCTCATCCGCGGGCAGGTCCATCGTCAACTGCTCGACATTCACCAGGCTCATGTAATTCAGGTCCGACAGGTCCGCGCCGTCGCGCAGCTTCTGACGCACCTCGTCCAGCGACTGGGCGTTGGCGGTCTTGCGGACGACGATGCCCTGACGCGTGCCGTAGTCCAGCGACACGTACGCGTCCTCTGAAAACAGCCGCAGCCGGCGGTCGGTCTTCAGCGCCACGCGCGAGCCCTTGAGTGTCGCCACGCAGCCGCCCTCGAACGTCAGCCGTGCGTCGCAGATGTCCTCGTTTTCGCTCAGCACGCTGATGCCCACCGCGTCGACCTTCACGATCGGCCGGCCCACCAGCGAGAGCACCACGTCCAGGTCGTGGATCATCATGTCCATCACCACGCCCACGTCCAGCGAGCGGAACGTCATCGGGCTCACCCGCGTGACCTCGATGAAGCGTGGCGTGATCGACATCGCCATCACCGCACGCACCGCCGGGTTGAACCGCTCGGTGTGGCCCACCTGCAAGACCGCCTTGTGCTCCTGGGCAAACTCGGCCAACTGCCGCGCCTCCTGCACCGACGAAGCGATGGGCTTTTCGATCAGGCAGGCGATCCCGCGCTCAAGCAGCGGATACGCCGACGCCGCGTGGTACTTCGTCGGCACCGCCACCGTCACCGCCCGAACCTCCGGACAGGCCTCGAGCATCGCCGACACCGAGTCAAACGCCCGACAGCCAAAATCGTCGGCCACCGTCTCGGCCCGCTCGATATCAAAATCAACAACCGCGACCAGTTTGCTCAGGTCAAGCTTGTTGTACGTCCGTGCGTGGTGCCTGCCCATACGCCCGACACCGACGACCGCGACGGGCAGGGGTTCATCCGTGTGCTGCATGGCCTTATGGTATCGCAAGACACCGCCGCAAGTGGCGCAACAATTGATCACAATAGCTGCGCCAACGCATGCATTGTGCCGTAAAATAGTCAAATGGCGAAGCTGCTGAACAAACCGGTCATCGGCATCACGATGGGCGACCCCGCCGGCATCGGCGCGGAAGTCATCGTCAAGGCCCTGGCCGACCCGGAAGTCCGCAAGCTCGGTCGCTTCGTCATCTACGGCATGAACGAGCTCTTGGCCTACGCCGCGGACCTCGCGGAGATCGAGCCGTACTGGCACCGTTTGCAGCACGACGCGGACCGGGCCGAGCACGCGCTGGTGCATGACGTGGTGTGCCTGGACTACGACGAGTACTCGATGCTCGGCTCGTCGATCCACCAGCCGACCAAGCAGGGCGGTCAGGCCAGCCGTCGCTTCATCGATGACGCGCTCGCCGCGGCCCAGCGGCC
>JBGSTE010000666.1:0-4494 GCA_041736655.1 Phycisphaeraceae bacterium
ACAGGCGGGGTCAAGCGATCAAGACCCGGGCGGGTCGGCGGCGTCACGGGCGGCGTGGGCGTCTGCTGGGCCTTTTCATCTGCCCCGGGCTTGATAGGGGACGCAGCATTTTCCGCCAGCTTCTGCGTAGTCGACTCGTCGGCGGACGCGCCCTCGTTTGCGATCAGGTAGTAGCCGACGATGGCCACAAAAAGGACAAAGGCCCCGAGGAGGACAATTTTGTAGGAAGCGTTCATCAGTGCGGCTCCGGACAACGTAATCGACCAAGTTTAACAGGATTGCCTCCTGTAGGCGATACAAGCTTAGTCGACATGACCAGACACGGTCGATGCTTGACACCCCTCTCGGGTGCGGATAGCTTCCGCTGGTTCAACCTCTTACGGAGAACGCCGGATGGCAAGTCAGGAATCGCGCCTGGTTATCAAGCAGGACGGCGAGATCACACGTGTGGGCTTCCTGGATCGCAATATCCTCGAGGAAGCGAGCATTCAGCAGATCGGCGAAGAGATCGGCACGATTATCGAGTCGAACCCCAGCCCCAAGATCCTGCTGAACTTCGACAACGTCGAGCACCTCTCCTCCGCCGCGCTGGGGACCCTTATCACCATCAACAACGCGGTCAAGAAGCAGGGCGGGCAGCTTAGGCTGTCCAGTATCGACCCGCAGATCTACGAGGTCTTTGTCATCACCAAACTCAACAAGCTGTTCCAGATCCACGACGACGACGCGGCAGCGCTCGCCAGCTTCAAGTAAACCACGGCCAAGACCCTCGGGCCAGACGCCGGTCACGCCCCCGGATCTCACCCCGGCCCGGCCGGAACCGATGCTACCCGCCCATGGCCCAGCCGATCTCTAAAACCTGGACCATCCCCAGCACCAACGCCGACGCCGCCCGCGTCCAGCAGGAGGTCGTCGATCTCATCGCCCGTTTCGGCTACCGACGCGAAGCCGTCTTCGCCATCCGCCTGGCCCTGGACGAAGCGCTGGTCAATGCCGTCAAGCACGGCAACCAGAACGACCCGACCAAGGCCGTCCAAGTCGACTTTCACATCAATGATGAACGCATGGTCATCGAGGTCGAAGACCAGGGCCCGGGCTTTACCCCCGAAGAATTGCCCGACCCCACCGCCGAGGAAAACCTCAGCCGACCCAACGGCCGGGGCGTCATGCTCATGCGGGCCTACATGACAAAGGTCGACTTCAACCGCAAGGGCAACCGCGTCATCCTTACCAAGCGCTGCGACTGCGACAGGCCCCACACCGATTAAGTCGATAGCAATCGGCTCCTGAGTCTCCTGGGGTTGTCCATCCGACAGCCTCACGAACGGCTAACCGACGCCCGCAACCCTTTTGCACGCACGCAATTCATCCGGATACACTACGGCGTACCAGATCTTCTGAACCCCCAAGCGATCGACGTGCCCGCGATAGACCCCACATCTCAGGACCAGCCCGAAAGCACCGGCTCAGACGAGCCCGACCCTGGTCGATCCGTTGAGCCTGCGCCGTTGCCCGCTCATGATGTCGCCATCGATCTGATCCTGTACATCGACGAGCCCGACCCGCCGCTCACCGGCTGGCTCGATGACATGCTTCTCAAGGCCGCCTTGAGCGCGGGTGTACACAAGGCTCAGATCAATCTTGTCGTTGTTGGCGACGACATGATGTCCGAGCTGCACGAACAGTACACCGGCGTCGCCGGCACCACCGACGTCCTAACCTTCGACCTTCGCGAGGAGTCTGACGACAACCTGCCGATCGAGGCCGACATCATCGTCTGTTTCGATGAAGCCCGTCGGCAGGCGATGCTCCGTCATGTGCCCGTTCAACTTGAGCTGCTGCTCTATGCCGTGCACGGCCTGCTGCACCTGATGGGCGAAGACGACCACGACGAGGCCGACTACCAGCGGATGCACGCAAGAGAAGACGAGCTGCTGAGCCAGATGGGCTTTGGGCCAGTCTTTCACAGGGCTGCCGCGTCCGATGATTCAGACACCCCGCCCGATGATTCATCGACGCGCGGGCGATCGAATTGATTTCTTCACTTTACGGATACCCCGACGTTGGACTTTGTCATCTGGATCATCCTCGGCGCGTGCCTGCTCGGCGGATACTTCGCCGCCTGCCAGTCCGCGCTCAAGACCTTTTCCCGACGTCGCCTGGCGGAGCTGCTCGAAGAAGCGGGACACCCGACGCTGGCAGACCGGCTCGTCAATAAATTGTCGGCGCTGCTGCTGATGACCGGCGTCATGCGGATCCTCTGCGCGATCGTCATCGCCTTCGGCGTGCTCTACGAGGTGCAGCAGCTTCGCGCCAACCAGCCGCTGTGGTCCACCTATCTCATCGCCTTCCTCTTTGCTTCACTGCTCCTGAGCATCTTCCTCGTCGCCATCCCCGTCAGTTGGGCACGACACAGCCGCGAACCGCTCATCGGCTACTCCGCGCCGCTGCTGCTACTCATGGGCACCGTCTTCAATCCCATCGCAGCGGGGCTGCACCTGGTCGACCCGCTGGTCAGACGCATCTCCGGCGTCGACCTCACCGACGATGACAACAACGATATCTCTGAGGAAATCCTCTCCACCATCGAAGAGCACGACACCGAAGAAGAGATCGACCAGACCCAGCGCGACATGGTCGAGAACATCATCGAACTCAGCGACACAACCGCCGCCGAGGTCATGACCCCACGAACCGACATCGAGGGCATCGAGGTCGGCGCAGGACTCATGGACGTCCGCAAGGCTGTGCTCGACTTCGGCCACTCGCGCATCCCGGTTTATGAAGAGTCGCTGGACCAGATCGTCGGCATCCTCTACGTCCGCGACCTGGTGCGTTTCGTCGGCAGCGACGAAGACTTCCAGCTCCGCCAACTCCTGCGCGAACCGTTCCTGGTCCCCGAATCTAAACCCGTGCTCGACCTGCTCGCCGAGTTCAAGCAGCTCAAGGTCCACATGGCCATCGTGCTTGACGAGTACGGCGGCACCGCGGGCCTGGTCACCATCGAAGACCTCCTCGAAGAAATCGTCGGCGAAATCCAGGACGAGTACGAAGACGACGAAGTCGAACCGGCCATCATCGACCTCCAGGCGGGTGTGTTCGAGGTCGATGCACGTGTCGAGATCGCATACCTCGAAGACCACCTGGACATCGAATTACCCGAAGACCGCGACTACGACACCGTCGGCGGGCTGGTCTTCGCCAGGCTCGGCCGAATTCCCGAAGTCGGCGATGCTTTTGACATCGACAACCACCGCGTCACCGTCACCGCCGCTGAACGCACGAAGGTGCTCAAGGTCAGAGTCGAACGGCTGGTGGAAGAGGCCGAGACGGCGAGCCCGGCGGAGTAGAAATAATTTCGTATGGATTGAACTTTGATCGCAATAGATCGTCTACAAGGTTGATCCCTGGGATGACGCAGGCTAACAGCCTCATGGAGATTCGCATGTTGATCAAAACGATCGTGAATTGTTCAGCCCTGCTCACACTCCTCCTGCTGCCGGCGTGCGGGGGTGGGGCTACGACCAGACAATCATCCGAAGAGATCAAGCTCACCGATCGCGTCACGACGCTCATGGGAGGCAGCCCGCACGCCAAGGCTGTCACACAGACCGGCAAGGCCACCGCCTTTCGCATCAAGCAAGACCCGAAGCAGGACTACGAGGAAGTCATCATCAGTGAGGGTGCCGCCCTCACGCCCGAGCAGCGCGCAGCGTTGGTTGAATTGCTCGCCCGCGACGACGCCTACGAATGGGAAATCGCCAAGGGCTGCGAGCCGATGCCCGGCGTGCTGATCACGTTTGAGGACGGCGCCACGTACGCCAGGCTCCGCATCTGCTTCGAGTGCAAGATGCTCGGCTTCACGCCCGGCTCGTGGGAAGACTTCGACCCAGTCTACAACGACCTGGTTAAGTGGGCCAAGGACGTATTCCCAGATGACGCGGTGATCCAGGGCTTGTAGGTTTTGACGCGGCTCAGCGGGGTGGTATGCGTTATCCTGTCGCGTTCATGCCACGCCCCGAAATCAAGTTCTACAACACCCTGACCAAGTCGCTCGAGACCTTCGAGCCTCTGAGACCGCCCGTGGTCACGATGTACAACTGCGGGCCTACGGTTTACGACTACGCGCATATCGGCAACTTCAAGTCCTTCCTCTTCGCCGACGTTTTAAGACGATTCCTCGAACTGGTCGGCTACGACGTCAAACAAGTGATGAACCTCACCGACGTTGGGCACATGACCGACGATGCGGTCGCTGACGGTGGTGGGCAGGACAAGATGGAGGCCGCGGGTCAGCGCCTGCAGGAAGCGAAAAAGGCTGGCAAACTCCCTGCCGATGTCGACCTGGACCCGAATGACCCCTACGCCATCGCAAAGTTCTACGGCCAGGCCTTCATCGAAGACGCGAAGAAGCTGGGCATCAAGGTTGCCAGCGAACCCGACCACCTGCCCCGCGCGACCCAGCACGTCCAGCACATGCAGGCGATGATCGCC
>JBGSTE010000680.1:0-2642 GCA_041736655.1 Phycisphaeraceae bacterium
CTTCCTTGACCAGCGCCTCGAGCGTATCGATCTCGTAGCCGCGTACCTCGATCTTTAAACCGTCGCCATCGGGCAGGATGCGTTCGAGCAGGTTCTGTCCCTCGGCGGCGCGGGTGCGGATCGTCATGCCGGCGATCGTGCCGTCCAATTGCTGGCGCAGGTCCTCGGCCACCTCTTTGTTTGATCGCGTTCGCTCGCTGGCGGAAGTCAGCGTCAGGTCGACGGTGCCGCGTGCGCCCGAGTCCGGCCGCCAGCCGGAGGAGCCGATATTGACCACGCTGCCGACGAGTTCGGGAACGCTTGTTGAAACGACCGCTTCGATCTTGCGGGTCTGTCGGTCGACGAGGTCCAGGCGGGTGCCGATCTCCATTTCGCCGGTGACGGAGAGTTCGCCCTCGTCGCTGGCGGGGAGGAACTCGCTACCGATGTAGGGCATCAAGAGCAGCGACGCGCCCAGGAGCGCCAGCGCCAGGCCGAGGTTGATGAATCGGTAGCGCAGGCCCAGGGCCAGCAGGTCGCAGTAGCTGTTCTCGACGCCGGACCAGAACCGGTCGCCCATGCGGTGCAGCCGGGCCGCCGCGCCTTTGTCTTGTGCGGGGGTGGCCGCTGCGTTAGGGTCTTTGGGTTTGAGGAGTTTGGACGCGAGCATCGGGACCATCGTCAGCGCGACGACCAGCGAGCAGACCAGCGAGATGAGTACGACGTAGGCGAACTCTTTGAAAAGCATGCCCGTCACGCCGCGCACGAAGATCAGGGGCAGGAAGATGACGAGGGTGGTGATGGTGCTGGCGACGATGGCCCCGCCGACCTCGCGTGCGCCGTGGACGGCGGCGCGGACGGGGTCTTCGCCCTCTTGCTCGAAGCGTCTGTAGATATTTTCGAGCACGACGATGGAGGAGTCCACCATCATGCCCACGCCCAGCGCCAGGCCGCCGAGCGTCATGAGGTTGATGCTCAGGCCAAAGACAAACGCGACGCCGAGGGTCGCGAAGATCGAGATGGGGATGGCGACGGCGATGACCATCGTGCTGCGGAGGTTGCGTAAGAAGAGCAGGAGGACGAGCACCGCCAGCGCCCCGCCGTAGAGCACGGAGCGTGCGACGTTGGCGATCGATCGCTCGATGAAGTTGCCCTGATTGCTGACGGCCACGACGCTGATCTGCGGGAAGTCCTTGTTGATCTTGCCGACTTCCTCGAGGATGGCCGAGGAAACCTCGACGGTGTTGGCGTTGGATTCCTTGCGGATACCAAGGCGCAGGCCGCGCTCGCCGTTGACGCGGACGATGCGGGATCGCTGCTCGTAGGTGTCTTTGATCTGCGCGATCTGGCCGAGGGTGACGGGCGCGTCGTCGCGGATGGCCACGACCTGCTGGCGGAACATGTCCAGGTTCTGGAACTCGGCCGGGGCACGGAGGGTCACTTCGTATCGGCCCTGATCGATCGTGCCGGTGGGCAGGTCGATGTTGGCGTCGCGGATGGTCGCGAGCAGCTCGTTGAGCGGCAGGCCCAGCGCTTCGATGCGCTGCGGGTCCAGCTCGATGCGGATCTCGCGGTTGTATCCGCCCCAGGTGTCGACCTGCGCCACGCCGGGGATGCGTCCGAGCCGGTCGCGTATCTGGTCGTCGATCAGTTCGGTCAGCTCGACCGGGTCCAACTCGCTGGAGATGCCGAGGATGACGACCGGGAAGCTGGCGATGTCGAACTTGCTGACGCGTGGCCGGGTGATGTCGTCGGGGAACTCGTTGATTTCGCTTTCGAGGCGGGTCTGCACATCCAGCGCGGCGGTGTCGATGTCCGTTCCGGGGCCGAAGGTGACGCGGACGTTGCTGCTGCCCTCGCTGCTGGTCGAGGTCATCTCCTCGACGCCGGGCACGGTCGCGACGATTTCCTCGACGATCTGCGTGACCAGTTGCTCGACGACTTCGGGGCTCGCGCCTTCGTAGCCGGTGCTGATCGACAGGCGTGGCACCTCGACATCCGGCAGGAGATTGATCGGCAGCCGGCCAAGTGCGACCGCGCCGAGCACCATGACGATCAGCGTGACCATCAGGGTCAGCACCGGCCGCCTGACACTGAACCGCGGCAGGTTCATGGGCCACCCGCTTTGTCGGCCGACACCGGCGGCGGATCGTTGGTGATCACGATCGCCGAGCCGTCATCAAGGAGCTGCTGACCCAGCGTCACCACCCGGCCATCGAGCCCTTCGCCAGTGACCTGCACCCGACCATCATTGGTGATGCCCGTGGTCACCGGCACCAGCTTGACCTTCGTGCCCGATGTGTCGACGACGAACACCGCCGACCGGTCGCCACGTTTGACCAGCGCCGTCTCGGGCACGATCAGCGTGTCCGCAACGCGATCAAGCACCGCCGAGGCCCGCACAAACATGCCGGGCTTCAGTTGCAACTGCGCGTTGGGCACCGCCAACTCGACCCGGGCCTGGCGTGAGCTGGACTCGAAGACCGGCGAGATCCGCATCGAGCTGGACCCGCAGCGCATCGAAGCGCTGGGCCTGCCGCTCAACGAGCTGCGCGCGACCATCCGCGACGCCAACATCGACCTGCCCACCGGCACGATCGATCAGGGCCGATACGAAGTGACCCTCCGTGCCCCGGCCGAGTTCCAGAACCTGGACATGTTCC
>JBGSTE010000730.1:0-2014 GCA_041736655.1 Phycisphaeraceae bacterium
TCGCTTCGGGCTCAGCAGCGGCCTGGGCTGGTGGCTGCTGGCGGGTCGGGGGCATGATGCTCGCCAGCGGCGGGCGGGACTCGAGCGATCGCTGCCGGCTGGTCTGCTCGGTCTTGCGTTGATACTTCTCCGCCAGCAGTCGGCCATCGGTCGCGGTCACTTCGACCAGCGTCTTGGCGCCCATGCCCAGCAGGCCGCCCTTCTTATAGCTGCGCGTATGCAGGATGACCCCGTTGCTGCCGTAGGTCTGCTTGACCAGCGCAAGCACCTCGGGCATCGACTTGGCGGTGAATGTCTTCATATGCGTCCGTGCCTTGGATTAAAACCCCTGTGAACCTCACGACCCGGCCGGTCCATCAACCGGGTCGCGTGATAGGAACCGACATCATACTCCAGCGCCGACCGGCGTTGGGCCCGATCGTCGCGCCATCGTGTTGTTTTCTACCTGGGCCAGGCCGACCGACTCGACCTCGATGCCCTTGCACACTTCGTTGTACCCGAGCACCGCGGCGTTGGGCAAGTGCGGCACGATCAGGTTGCGAACCTGGGCCCGGACCTGCGGCGAAGCGAGGATGACCGGGTGACGCCCGCCACGCACCAGCCGATCGACCTCGGTGAGGATCGCGGCGGTGATCTTGTTGGCAATCGCCGGCGGCATCGTCATGCTGGTACCTTCGACCGAACGCTGGATAAACCCGTTGATTTGATCTTCCATCGCCGGGTCCAGCGACACGCAGTACAGCTTGTCCACCAGGTCCGCCGTATCCGGCGAAGCCAGCGGGTCGCGCTGCTGCTGCACGGTGTACTGGGCGCAGATCGTTCGGCGAAGCGCGTTGCGGACATACTCGGTGAGCACGTCCAGGTCCTTGGTCCGCGTGCCCCAGTCGCCGAGCGTCTCGACGATCGTCTCCAGGTCGCGCACCGGCACACGCTCGCGCAGGAGGTTCTGCAAGACCCGCTGCAGGTCGCCGGGCTTGATGAGCGGGGCGTCGTTGGACGCGGTCTTGCCCAGCACTTCGTCGCAGAGCTTGGGCGCCTTGGCGCGAAGCTGCGTGATGAGGTTGTTGGTCTCTTCGCGCGAGAGCATTTCGTCCGCGTGCAGCTTGACCACTTCCATCAGGTGTGTGGTCACGACCATGCTCGCCTCGACGACGATGTAGTTCAGCGACTCGCAGCGCTGGCGCTGGCCCGGGTCGATCCACCAGGCCGGCATCCCGAAGGTCGGGTCGACCGTCGCCATCCCGTTGGGCACGCCATCCTCTTCGGGCGACGCGACGCCGTGGTCGATCGCCAGGTACTGGCCGGGGAACACCTTGCCCGTGGCGACGGTGTTGCCGCGGATTTTGAGGCGGTACTCGTTGGGCGGAAGCTGCACGTTGTCGCGGATACTCACCGGCGGCATGACGAGCCCGAACTCGGCCGCGAGCTGTCGTCGGCCGTTGGATATCCGCTCGAGCAGGTCGCCACCCTGCATCGTGTCCACAAGCTTCACCAGCGCGTAGCCGACCTCCAGCTCCAGGGCGTCGACCGTCATCGCCTGCTCGATCGGCTCGGGCTGCTTGGGGGCGTCGGCCTTCTCGGCCTGTCGCTTGACCTGCTCGGCTTTCTTCTCGTTGGCCTTCATCCCGCGCCATGCCAGGCCGCCGACAAACGCCGCGAGCGCCAGCAGCGGGATCGTCGGCAGCGGCGTGAACGACAACATCGCCAGGAAGCCGGCGGTGATGCCCAGCGCCGGGGCCTTGCCCGTGAGCTGGCTGGTCAGTTCGTCGTTGAGGTTGCTTCGGCTCGACGAGCGTGTAACGATCAAACCCGAGGCCATCGCGATCAGGAACGCGGGGATCTGCGACACCAGGCCGTCACCGATGGTCAGCTTCGTGAACACCTCGACCGATTCGCCGAACGACCAGCCCTTGATCGCCATGCCGATCGCCAGTCCGCCCAGGACGTTGACGAGCGTGATGATGATGCCGGCGATCGCATCGCCACGGACAAACTTGGAGGCACCGTCCATCGC